>JBPCRR010000390.1:0-6322 GCA_050996645.1 Acidimicrobiales bacterium
CCAGCGGACCCCCGTGGCCGTCGGCGCCCTGGGAAACCGCCCCACCGATCCCGGCTTCCGCGACTCGCTCGAGCCGGGCTGGCAGCGCGCCCGGATGGACAACTTCCAAGCGATCATGTTGGGGCGGCAAGTAGACGACGACCACGTGAGCGACGGCTGGACCCAGCACTACGCGGCGGTACACCACCCTCCGAGGACCGATGGCATGACGATCGCCGAGTACATGCGTGCCGGCGAGGAGCTGGACTTCTCGATCATGGAGGAACATCGCCGCCGCGTCGAGGAGCTGGTGAAAGACCCCGCGAAGGCGGAGATCCTCAAGCCCTACTACCGCTACCTGTGCAAGCGACCCTGCTTCCACGACGAGTACCTGCAGGCCTTCAACAATCCCCACGTCACGCTGGTCGATTGCCCTTCAGGGATCGAGAGGATCACCAGCAACGGCCCGGTGGTCAACGGCAGGCAGTACGACCTCGACTGCATCATCTACGGGACGGGGTTCGAGGCGGAGCTCACGCCGCTGTTCCGCCGGGCCGGTCACGAGATCGTCGGCCGTGATGGAGTCACCCTCGCCGAGAAGTGGGCGGGTGGGGCGGCCACCCTGTTCGGGATGATGAGCCGCGGCTTCCCGAACATGTTCGTGATGCCGGCACCGGGCCAGCAGGCCGTGGTCACGGTCAACTACACCCAGCTGGCGGTGCTCGGAGGCGAGTTCATCGGGCGCGCCGTGGAGTTGCTCGAGCGCCAGGGAGTCGACGTGTTCGACGTGAGTGCGGAGGCCGAGGAAGCTTGGACTCAGAAGGTCGTCGACTCCTTCGTCGACGCCAGCGCCATCATGTCGGCGTGCACGCCCTCACGGATCAACAACGAAGGACATCCTGAGCTGCTCAACCCCCGCAACGGGAACTACGGCCGCGGATTCGGCGATTGGTTTGGCTACCGGGAGCAGCTCGAGCGCTGGCTGACGGCTGGGGCGTTCGAGGGCATGGAGCTCGAGGCGCGGTCCAAGGCGTCGTGACCCGAGGCCGTCAGAAGGTCGCCGTCGTCACCGGCGGCGGAGGCGGGATCGGGGCTGCCGTCGCCGAAGAGCTCGGCCGTGGCGGCTGGTTCGTGGTGACGGTCGATCCGCTGGTGACGCTCGATGGCGTTGAGCGGCTTCCGGAGCCGGAAGAGACCACCGCGGGTCGCATCAACGACGCAGGAGGATCGGCCCGAGCGTCGGCGATATCCGTCACCGACGGCGAGGCGGTCAGCGGCCTCTTCCAGGAGCTCGTGGACGAACACGGTGGGCTCGACGCGGTCGTCAACGTCGCCGGCATCACGCGGCCGACATCGTTCGCCAAAGGAAGCGAGGAGGACTGGCTGGCCGTGCTTTCGGTGCATCTGGGCGGCTACCTCAACGTGCTCGAGGCAGCGTTGCCACTTATGGCCGCCGCGGGCTCGGGGCACGTGGTCGGGGTCACGTCCGGCTCGGGATGGCGCGCCGCCGACGCCGGCGCCTACAGCTGCGCCAAGCGGGCCGTCGCTGCTCTCACCTGGCAGCTGGGAAGACACGCTCCGGAGGGCGTGACCATCAACGCCATGTCGCCGATCGCATCGACACGGATGGTGACTCAGGCCCTGGAGCGCGCTCGGCCGGCCAAGGGTGCGACCGCCGGCACGGGCGGGCTCTCACTCGGCTCGATGCCTGCGCCGGCAGACATCGGTCCCTTCGGAGCGCACCTCGCGGGTGACGGATTCGGATGGTGCAACGGGCGAGTGCTCTTCGCCGGCGGCTCCGAGGTCTCGGTGATAGACGAGCCTCGGCTGCTCGAAGCGGTTCCCAGCGACGAGGTGGCATCGCTGCGCCGAGTGCTCGACGCCGCCCTCCCGGAAGCCTTCGCGGCAGCGGAGGCGGCGCAGGCGAGCACCGGCGGCGGCAACCCGCGGTTGGGGAAGATCTTCGAGGACGTCGCCGGCGGAGTGGGGGCGGCTGCGCCGGTGCGGTCCTGCGCCATGGCTTCGGACCGCCCTTCGTTGGCAGCGTCGTTGACGGCCGCCCTCGAAGCCCGCTCCGTTTCTTGCACCGCATTGGACAGCCCCGAGCAGCTGAGCGCGCGGCCCGACATGGACGCGATCGTGGTCGCCCCCTCGGGCGATCGCCGAGACGGCCATGGATGGGAGGGAATCCTCGCTTCGCATCGCGGCATGGTCGATCGAATCCACGCCGATGCCGCCTGGGTGCGTGCCGCCGCCGGCTGCAACCGGCCGGTCACGCTCGTGACCCTCATCGACGCCACGACCCCGGGCGGGCGCAGCCGGGCGCAGGCTTCCGCGCAGCTGGCGAGGGCGGCGGCCGGGTCCACGGGCGGCCGGGTGACGGCGTTCGCGGTGAGCGTGGAAGCCGAATCCGACCGGACCGCCGGCGAGCTTGCCGCCAACCTGGTCACCAACCCGGACGCGGCCGGCGTGGCCGGCGCAGAGCTCGCCATTGGTGCCGGTTGGATCGGATTGCGGAGCCATCCCCGCCCGATCGGAAGCGTGATCTACGGCGGGTCCGCAGTCCCCGCTTGGCTCGACTCGGCGCTGCGGGAGATCATCGGGTGAAGCCGACGAGCGTCGTGGACGCTCACGTCCACCTCTGGGACCCAGCCCGAGCCGACTGGTACCCGTATCTCTCCCCTGCCGAAGGGGCCGGGATGCGCCGGCTCTTCGACGTGGCGACCTATCGCTCGGAGGCAGCCCGCTGGAACGTCAAGAAGTTCGTCAACGTCGCCGCCGCCACGGGTCGCAACTCAGTCGACGAGACCATGGAGCTGGATCGCAGCGGCGGCCCCGACGCGATCGTCGGAGGCCTCCCCCCGACCGACACAGTGGCGGAGGCAATCGAGCTGATCGACCGGCAGATGACCGCGAAGCGCTTCCGCGGCGTGCGACCGATGGGCGGCTTTGAACGTCCGGTCCCCGAGCGCGAAGTGCTCCAAGCCCTCCAAGAGCGCGCCCTTGTCTTCGAGCTCATGGCCCATGCGGACCAACTCGTCGGCTGCGCGAAGAAGCTCGCAGGGTTCACCGACCTGCCGATAGTCGTCGAGCACACCGGATGGCCACGTGCGAACACGGAGGAAGAGCGGCGCGTGTGGCAGCAAGGCATCGACGCCCTGGCCGCGGTCGGCGCGAACGTCGTCTGCAAGCTGTCCGGCCTCGCCATGCCCTTCGGGACGATGAGCCCCGACGTCCTCGGGCCTTGGCTCGAGTACGCCATCGAGGCGTTCGGGGTCGATCGAAGCATCTTCGCCAGCAACTTTCCCGTCGACTCGGCGGTCGGCACCTTCGACGATCTGTACGAGACGTTCAGTACGGTCACAGCCGGTCTGGACGACGAGTCCCGAGGGAAGGTCTTCGCCGGAAACGCCGAACGCGTGTACAGGATCTAGCCCGCGCCAGGAGTTGCCCTAGCTTGCTGTCAGAGGGCCTCGAGGCCCCGGCCTCGCTCCCCTGCCTCAAGCAGCCGCTTGATCTCCGCGACCTCCTGGGTGACCGCGTCGGCGAACCACCGGCGGGCGACCAGCGCGAACAGCCATCCGAGCGGGCCGCGCCCGAAGTCCATCTCCTCGACGTGGCGAAACCACGTCCCTCCATCGCGTTGGCGGATGTCGAACCAGGCGTGGAGGTGCTTGGGGACGCCGTGCTCAAGCCTCACGTCGATCCGCTCCGGTTGCTCCCAGCGATAGCGGGTGACCACTGATCCCGGGAAGCGCCCGAGGAACGTGCCGTCCTCGCGCGCGATCATCCCGTCGGGTGTGTCGGCCAGCTTGGTCACCCACCGCATCTTGGTGTCGGCCTTGGTGTACTGGGCCGGGTCGAGGACGAAGTCGAACACGTCCTCGGGGCTCACGCCCTCGACCAGAGCTTCCGCGTCTCCTCGAATCATGCGGCCAGTGTGCCAGGGTCTACGCCGGCCCGAGTACTAGGTCGGCGAGGCGGTGGCGGTTCCAGGCCTGCGAGCCGAACAGCACGTCGTTTTGCTTGACCCGGCGGAACAGCAGGTGACAGTCGACGTCCCAGGTGAAGCCCACTCCCCCGTGTACCTGGATGTTCTCCGCTGTCACCATGTTGGCCGCCTCGGCGACAAAGGACTTGCAAGCCGCCGCCGCTGGCTCGCGGACGGGGTCATCTACCTGGCTGGCCCACGCCGCCCAGTGCGTGCCGACCCTGGCCAGCTCGAGCTGGTGCAGCATGTCGACGATCTTGTGTTTGATTGCCTGGAAGGTGGCGATCGGCCTATCGAACTGGACCCGCTGCTTGGAGTACTCGATCGCCATTTCCAGCGCGCGCTCGGCGGCGCCGACGGTCTCGGCGCACAGCGCCACCGCGATGTCGTCGCAGACCCGGCGCAACAAGTCGGTTTGGTCGCCATCCGGGCCGATCCGGCGCGCGGGGCGGTCGTCGAGCACGAGGCGGGAGACCTTGCGGGTCACGTCGAGGGCCGGAACCAGCTCCCCTCCCGGGTCGTCCAGGACGAAGGCACCCAGGCCGTCGGGGCTGCGGGCGGCCACGATCGCGAAATCCGCCGTGTGCCCATCGAGGACCACCGGCTTGCTCCCTTGCAGGGTCCACCCCTCGCCTGATGGGGTCGCCGTGGTCGAGATCGATGCAAGCGGATCGCCCGAGCCCCCCTCCTCGAAGGCCACCGTGCCTCTCCGGCTCCCCGACGCGAGGTCACGCTGGAGGTCCCGCTCGCCCAGGCGCATCGCCGCCAAGGTCGCTGCCACCGCCGAGGACAGCCACGGTCCCGGCAGCGGGAGCTTGCCCATCTCCTCTTGGAGCACCACCAGGTCGACCAGCCCGAGCCCCGCGCCCCCGAGGTCGTCGGCGACGAGCGTCCCCGGCCAGCCGAGCGCCGAGATCGCCGACCACCACTCGTCGCTGAAGCCGCGCTCGTCGTCGATCATCTCCCTGACGTAGGAACTGGGCGTCTCCTTGGCCAGGAACGACCGCACCGAGTCCCGCAACGCTCCCTGCTCCGGGCTGAAGGTGAAGTCCACGGCGGGCGATCCTAAGCCAACCCTGACACGCGTGTCGGAGACCGAAGCGGGCACCCAGAACAGCGCGTTAGCGTGACGGGCGTGGACTTCTCCTACGCGCCCGAGGACGAGGAATTCCGGGCCGAGCTGCGCGAGTGGCTGGAAGCCAACCTCCCCGACTTCCTCGACCAGGGCGAGATAGGCCCTGAGCAGGGTGACGCCACGCGCCGGACCATGCAGCGCCGCCAGGCGTGGCAGCGCCGGCTCAACGAAGGGCGCTGGGCCGCCATCAACTGGCCCAAGGAGTGGGGCGGGCGCGAGGCCACCATCATGCAGAACGTCATCTACTCCCAGGAGATGGCGGCTGCGAGAACCCCGGGGGTCTACAACGCCAACGGGATCTGGCAGATAGGGCCCATGATCCTGCGCTGGGGTACCGACGAGCAGAAGCACCGGTGGCTGCCGGGGATCCTCAACGCCGACGAGCACTGGTGCCAGGGCTTCAGCGAGCCCCAGGCCGGCAGCGACCTGGCCAACCTTCGGACCGCGGCGCTGCGCGACGGCGAGGTGTACGTCCTCAACGGCCAAAAGATCTGGATCTCCACGGCGCACCTCGCCAAGTGGGGCTTGTTCCTAGTGCGGACGGACCCGACCGCCATCAGCCGGGGAGCGAAGCACGAGGGGATCACCGCCCTGATAGTCGACCTCGAAGCGCCGGGCGTCGAGTGCCGACCGATCCGTGACCTCACCGGCGAGGCGCTGTTCAACGAGGTCTTCTTCACCGACGCCCCCGTGCCGGTCGAGTACCGCCTCGGCGACGAGGGCAACGGCTGGGGGGTGGCCATGGGCACACTCGGCCACGAGCGCGTTGGCACCGCCGGACTCGCCATCGGCCTCAAGTCAGAGTTCGACTCGATGATCGCCGCGACCCGCAAGGCCAATCCCGACGCCCTCGCTGACCCCGAGATCCGAGACCGCATCGCCAGGGCTTGGACCCAGATAGAGCTCACCCGGCTGCTCAACTTCCGGGCCCTGTCGAAGGTTCTCAAAGGCGAGAAGAACTGGCCGGAGGTACCGCTCGCGAAGCTGCAGTGGAGCTTCCTGTCCCAGACCCTCGCCGAGCTCAACGTCGACATGCTCGGCCCACTCGGTGTGCTGGCCAAGGGAGGGCCCGACGCGGCCGACGGGGGCCACCCCGCCCACAACTACACCTGGCAGCGCTACACCTCGATCGGCGCCGGCGCCACCGAGGTGCAGAAGAACACCACCGCCGACCGCGCCCTGCTGCCCAGGAAATAAACCACGCAACTCGGCATCAT
>JBPCRR010000028.1:0-5853 GCA_050996645.1 Acidimicrobiales bacterium
GTACCATCCGCTCCACGTGAGGGAGGAGCCCGTGCCACAGGAGCGTTGGGCAGATGATCTGGCCCTGGCGGCCATGGCCCTGGCCCGGCGGTTCGCGGCCGGCGGCACGCTTTGGTGCTGGTCGCCGGCGTGGCCCCAGCACGCCGAGCACATCGCGGTCGCGTTCGTACATCCGGTGATCGTCGGAAAGCGGGCTCTGCCGGCTGTGGCGGTCTCCGACGGCGATGCGGTGGCGGCGCTGCGGGCGTCCGCCGAAGCAGGCGACATGATCGTCGTGGTTTACAGCCCCGGCCAAGGCGAAGTCGACGACCTTTTGCGTCGCGCCCCGGCGTGGGGCGTGGAGACGATCTGGATCGGCTCCGGCGGGCGCCCCGCGGCGGGGAGGGCCGACCACCTCCTTTGGTGCGAGGGCGTCGGCGCGGAGGCACCCTTCAACGGGCCCTTCGTTCTCACCTATCACGTCCTGTGGGAGCTGACCCACGTCTGCTTCGAGCACCCAGGCCTGCTCGGCGCCAACCCGGAATGTGGCGAAGACCACTGCATCACCTGCTCCGACGAGGGCCGATTGGCCGAGGTCATCGAGGTGGCCGGGCCGTCGACGGTGCGGGTCCGAACTGCCGCTGGCGTCGAGGAGGTCGACACCACCCTCGTCGAGGATGTTGACCAGGGCGAACTGGTGCTCGTCCACGCTGGGGTGGCCATCTCGCGCGTGGAAAGCGGGCGGGCGTGACAAGCGACGGGACCAGCTTTCTCTACCCCTTCATCGAAGCCGAGGAGCGCGACTCGACGAGCCTGCTGGCCGACTTGGCTTCCTCCGCTCGAACCAAGCAAGCCGGGAGCACCGGGCTTCGCTCGCAGACCCTCGAGCACAGTCGCGCCCAGATCGAGGCGATGGCGGAGGCCATGGCCGAGCGATTCTCCAACGGGGGGCGGTTGTTCGTGTTCGGCAATGGTGGGAGCTCCACCGACGCGGCCGGCATCGTGGCTCTGTTCAGGACGCCGCCCTGGGGGCGGCCACTGCGGGCGCGGTCTCTGGCGGCGGACCGGGCCGTCATCACCGCCCTCGGCAACGACGTGGGCTTCGATCTCATCTTCTCGCGGCAGCTGATCGCCTACGCGCGGCCCGCGGACATGGCCCTCGGCGTGTCCACCAGCGGCAACTCCACAAACCTGCTCGCCGCGTTCGTCGAGGCTCGCCGGCGTGAGATGTTGACTCTCGGCCTGGCCGGCTACGACGGCGGCCAGATGGCGACCTCCCCAGAGGTACAGCACTGCCTGGTCGTGTCCTCCGACAGCGTTCATCGCATCCAAGAAACCCAGGCCGCGCTCGGATTCGAGCTGTGGTCGAGGATCCAGTCGCTCCTGCAGGCCGGGGCGGTGGCATGAGCAGTCCCACCCACCCGGATCATCCGCCGCCGCCGAGGACCGGCCGCAGCGAGGCTGCTGTGCTGGACCGGATCGAAGCGTTCCGTCGACGCCGGCCCCGCTTCACCGACGAGGTCGTTACCCTCGCCCACGGCGCCGGAGGAAAGGCCTCGGATGCGTTGATCGGGTCGGTATTCGTCGACGCCTTCGCAAACGAGTCCCTTGCTCCGCTTGCCGACGGAGCGTGCTTGACCCTCCCGTCGGGTGAGCGGCTCGTGTTCAGCACAGACTCGTTCGTGGTCAAGCCCTTGCGTTTCCCGGGGGGTTCCATCGGCCACCTGGCGGTGCACGGCACCGTCAACGACCTGGCGGTGATGGGTGCCCGTCCGAGGTGGCTCTCGGCGGCGTTCGTCATCGAGGAAGGCTTCGCCGTCGACGAGCTTCGCTCGATAGTGGCTGACATGTCTGCCGCCGCGGACGCCGCGGGAGTACAGATCGTCACCGGCGACACCAAGGTGGTCGACCGGGGAGCCGCCGACGGTCTGTACATCAACACCGCCGGCATCGGCGTGGTCCCGGCAGGGGTTGCCCTCGGACCGGACCTCGTGCGCCCGGGGGACGTCGTGCTCGCGTCGGGGACCATCGCCGATCACGGGATGGCAGTAATGCTCGCCCGGGGCGACCTGAACCTCGAAGCAGACCTGCGCTCCGACACTGCACCACTGGGCGAGTTGGTCTCGGTTCTCCTCGACGCGGCTCCCTCGACTCGCTGGCTCCGAGATCCCACCCGTGGTGGAGTTGGCACGGTCTGCAACGAGCTGGCCCGGGCCACGAACCTCGCCGTGGTGATCGAGGAGGCGGCCCTGCCGGTGGACCCCGCGGTCAACGGGGCCTGCGACCTGCTTGGAATCGACCCTCTGTATGTGGCCAACGAGGGCAAGTTCATCGCCGTCGTGGGCGAGTCCGACGCCGACGCCGCGCTGGCTGCGCTTCGCAGCCATCCTCTCGGTGCAAACGCCACACGAATAGGCGAGGTTCGCGACGACCCGCCCGGGATCGTGGTGCTGCTGACCACCTTCGGTGGCACCAGGATCGTGGACATGCTCGTCGGCGACCCGTTGCCCCGCATTTGCTAAACGCCCATACCGTGGCCGCCGCACCGTCATCCGACCAGCCGCCGCCCGAGGACTGGGAGCGTTGGCAGGTGCGGGTGACAGGGACCGTACAGGGAGTGGGCTTTAGGCCTTTCGTCTACCGTCATGCCGTCGCCCTCGGGCTCTCTGGGCTGGTCCGAAACGACAGCGCCGGCGTGTGGATCGACGTGGCCGGCAAGCCGGGGGCAATAGCGGAGCTGCGGCGTGTGCTCGTCGAGGAGCCGCCGCCCCTAGCGCAGGTAACGGGCGTGACCGCCACGAAGTTGCCCGCCGTGGGCGCTCCGCCCGGCGATGGAGCCGCTCCCTTCGCAACCGGGTCGACCGCACACTTCACCATTGCCACGAGCGACGACACCGGGGGCGCCGAGGTCCCCGTCAGTGTGGACACCGGCACCTGTGACGAGTGCCTGGCGGAGGTGGACGATCCGGCGAACCGGCGCTACCGATACCCCTTCACCAACTGCACCAACTGCGGGCCTCGGTACACGATCGTGATCTCGGTGCCTTATGACCGGCCGGCGACCACGATGGCCCCCTTCATCATGTGCTCCCACTGTCAGCGGGAGTACGACGATCCCTCCGACCGGCGCTTCCACGCGCAGCCAAACGCCTGCCCCGGGTGTGGCCCGCGCCTGCGGTACGTGGACATCCGAGCGCGGACGGCGGACTCCGTAGCGGGGGCGTTGGCCGCCGCTGTGGACGCCTTGGGCAGCGGCGAGATACTTGCCGTCAAGGGCATAGGCGGATACCACCTCGCTGCGGACGCCACCAACGACGCCGCGGTCGCCGAGCTTCGCCGGCGAAAAGCTCGCGACGACAAGCCGTTCGCGGTGATGGTGCCCGACGTGGATTACGCCCACCGGCTGGTCGACCTCTCCGCTGAGGCTGCCGTATTGATGACCTCGCCGCGAAGGCCGATCGTCCTCGCTAGCCGCCGCGGCGCGGACGCCGCCGGGACGATGGCGGTGGCTCCGGGCGTGGCGCCGGGTCTGGCCGAGCTCGGCGTCATGCTGCCGTACTCGGCGTTGCACCACCTGCTCATGGCCGGCCTCGGCCGCCCACTCGTGATGACCAGCGGCAACGTGTCCGACGAGCCGATCGCCTACACCGACCACGACGCCCAGCAACGCCTGGTCGGGCTCGTCGACGGGATGCTGATCCATGACCGTGCGATCCACGTCCGCTGCGACGACTCGGTGGTGCGGTGCCGGCTGGGAGGGACGCAGGTGCTGCGGCGCTCGCGCGGATATGCACCCGAGCCGTTGCGGTTACCAGTGGCCACCCCTCGGCCGCTCCTCGCCGTGGGCGCGGAGCTGAAAAACACCGTTGCCGTCGCAAAGGGCGCGGTCGTGGTCCCCAGCCACCACATCGGAGACCTGGAACACCTCGCCGCCTACCGGTCCTTTCTCCACACCGTCGACCACCTGCGTCACCTCTACGGCGTGACGCCCGACCATGTCGCCCACGACCTTCACCCCGAGTACCTGTCCACCAAGTTCGCCGCCGAGCTCGACATGCCGGCAATCGGGGTCCAGCACCACCACGCCCACGTGGCGTCCTGCCTGGTCGACCACGGCAGGTTCGGGCCCGTGCTCGGGGTCGCCTTCGATGGTCACGGCTTCGGCACCGACGGTACCCTTTGGGGTGGGGAGTTCCTCCTCGCCGACCTCGCGGGGTTCGAGCGGGTTGGGCACCTGGCGCCCGTCGGCCTCCCCGGCGGCACCGCCGCCATCCGCGAGCCATGGCGGATGGCCCTCGCATGGGCGCACCACAGCTGCCCGGCGTCGCTCGCCGCGGAGGTCGGCGCTCGTCTCGACCCGAGATCCGAGGACCTGCTCCGCCTCCTCGACAACGCCGCCGGCTCTGACGTGGCGCACCTCGTGCCCACGACCACGAGCGCGGGCCGCCTCTTCGACGCGGCGGCTGCCCTCGTGACCGGACGGCGGACCGTGACCTACGAGGGTCAGGCGGCCATCGAGCTGGAGGCGCTCGGCGCCGGCGTGGCCCCCGGCTCGACCGCTGGGTACCCCGTCGAGCTGATCGACAGTCCCGACGGCCTGGTGATCGAGCCGGCGCCCATGGTCGCCGAAATAATCGAGGACGTCGCCACCGGGCGGCCGCCACCTCTGGTCGCCGCGGCATTCCACGAAGGAATTGCGGCGGCGAGCGTCTCGGCGGCGGCCCGCCTCGCAGGAGAGTTGGGGTTGGCGACGGTGGTGCTGACCGGGGGTGTGTTCCAGAACTCCAGGCTCACGGGGCTGGTGGAGGCCGGGCTGGTCTCGCGAGGGCTGGAAGTGCTCGTGCACCGCGCCGTGCCGGCGAACGACGGCGGCATCAGCATCGGCCAGGCTGCCATCGCGGCTCAATGGCTCGCAGCGCAATAGCCGCGGGCGCAGGCATCCGCGCCGCGCCCAGCGCCCGGTCCTCGGGGTCGATGCGAAATGCCCGCACCTTGCGCTGAGCCTGCGTCAGGTGGGCGGCGGGACCAAAGGGTGGAAAATACACCTATTGCCCCTCGGGCGCCGGTGGCGCACACTCGATTCACACACCCGGGCCTACCCGCGAGCGTAGGGGGAAAATGATGCCAACAGCAGTTGACGACCCGGTCATCCACGTTCTGTGGATCAACGCCGGCCTTAGTTGCGACGGTGACTCGGTCGCCTTAACGGCGGCAACTCAGCCGAGCGTCGAGGAGATCGCCTTGGGCGCGCTTCCAGGCCTGCCCAAGATCGCCATGCACTGGCCGTTGATCGACTTCGAGTGCGGCCCGGTCGGGGGCGCTGACGATTTCATCGAATGGTTCTTCAAGGCCGACCGCGGCGAGCTGGAGCCATTCGTGCTCGTCGTCGAGGGCTCCATCCCCAACGAGGCCATCAAGAGCGAGGGCTACTGGTGTGGCTTCGGCAACAACCCCGAGACCGACCAGCCGATGACGACCAGCGAGTGGCTGGACCGCTTGGCCCCGAAGGCCCTCGCGGTGGTGGCGGTTGGAACGTGCGCCACCTACGGGGGCATCCACGCAATGGCCGGCAACCCAACCGGCGCGATGGGCGTCCCCGACTACCTCGGCTGGGACTGGAAGTCGAAGGCGGGTCTGCCGATCGTGTGCGTGCCTGGCTGCCCGATCCAGCCCGACAACCTCTCCGAGACGCTCGTCTACCTGCTCTACCAGGCCACCGGCCAGGCGCCGATGATCCCCCTCGACGACCAGCTCCGCCCGCAATGGCTGTTCGGGGCGACGGTGCACGAGGGCTGCGACAGGGCCGGGTACTACGAGCAGGGCGACTTCGCCACCGAGTACGGGTCGCCGAAGTGCATCGTCAAGCTCGGCTGC
>JBPCRR010000050.1:0-3199 GCA_050996645.1 Acidimicrobiales bacterium
TCACAGGACCCAACCCACGCACCCTCGAGCAGCTCGCTCGCGGCGTGATGCTGGCCCACGGATGGCAGGGCGAACCGCGACATGTGCCACGTGCTGCCCTTCACCTCATGGCCCTCCTCCCCGGCCAACCCGGACGGATGGCCAAAGCCTCACTAGCCATGGACATGCTTACCGCGCCGGCATGACGAACGGTCCGGTGACCCGCACACGGCGGTATGGCGCGGGTTGCTGGGCGCGCGATCAGCGGAAGGTGCGGGTGCGGCACGAGTGCCGGGGGCCTGTGCGCCACGGGAGGCAGTTCACCCGCGTCGCCGGGCTGACCCCGCGTGAGCGAGTGGTCGTCACCGCGAACTGCTTACTCCTGCGCCGCTCGGTAAGCTGACGCCCGCTCATCGGCATGAGCGGACGCTTGATGGCGCCGAATCGCGGTGGTAGGACGCAGGTGGTCGACGACGCGATCGCGGCTTGTCGAGATGGCGCAAAAGCTCGCAGTGGCTTCGACACGACGGCGCCGTCCCCGGGGTTGCGCTTCGATGTCTGAGCCGCCTCGGCACGACGGCGGAATGCCGGCGGAATGCGGCGTCAGATCGACAGGTCCGGAATCCCGAGGTCACCACTCCGCCCGCTGTGGCCTGTCGCCGCCGTTCGCCCACGGGCGACTGCTCCGACACGAGGGCACGCAACGCGCTGCGAACGGCGTGCGCGGCTCACATCGACATCGGCCCGGGACGGAGTCCCGGAAGGAGCGCGGGGAGAAACGGGGCCAGCGCGGCGGCGGCGAGGAGGAGCGCACCGACGTACTTGGAGTACGTGGCGCCGTGACGCCACACCTTTTCGACCATGACGACCCCGGTGAGCGCGACCATCGCCGGGAGGTTCATCGCCCCTACGGCGACCAGGAGGATCATCAGCCCCCAGCAGCAGCCCACGCAGTAGAGCCCGTGGTGGACACCGACCCTCAGGTCGCGGGTCCGGCCGGTGAAGCCCGCGTAGTGGACGAGGGAGCCCACGGGGCTCCGGCAGTGCCTCAGGCAGGCACCCTTGAGCGGACTCAGCTGGTAGGCCCCCGCCACGCCGAAGACCACAGCGCCTACCCACGGCGCAGCGGCCGGCGTGGTCCGGACGAGACGGTCGGTCTCGACCAGGGCGAGGTAGACGACCACGCCGAAGGCGAGCCAGGCGACGAGGTAGCCGGCCAGGAACGACACGATCCCCCACACACGTGCTCGAACTGTGGCTCGGCCGGCGACGGAACGGATCCAGATGATCGCCATCGGCGCGACCGACGGGAACATCATGGCGGCCATCATCACTACCCAGACCGGCAGGAACGCCACGAGCGGGAGGCCCATGGCCCCCGAGGCAGCGCCCATCGGGGTGGCCCAGGTGATCGTGACGACCCAGGCGAGGCCCGCGGTCAGCAGGAGCCCGACGTACCACGGCAGGAGGTCTCGCGAAGAGGTCCTGCCGGGAGTGTCCAGGTCAGCCGGCATAGGCGAACTGGGTGATGAAGCTGTTGGTCCCCGAGAACTCGGCGTCCCAGTGGTCGTGGTAACTCACGTCGCCGGCCCTGGCCTGGGTGACCGGTTGCGCCACTACCCCCAGGAGGGGGTTGGTGATCACCGCGGGGTTGGACCCGTCCATGCCCACGATCTCCTCGGCCGACATCGTCACGAGGTTCGCCACCGACGCGCTCATCGAGCGGCCGCTGCGGTCGAAGGAGATGGACGCCGGTGCCACGCCGACGACTTCTCCGATGAGCGGAACCAGGGCCGCAAGGTGGCCGCCGGCACCCCCGGAGAAGACCGCGGTCATCGCCTCGGACTGCTCGGGCGAGGACCGTTCATCGAGGTAGAGGGCGACCTTCCAGTTGCCGTCGGTCATCTGCTTGGGCGTGTGGACCGCCATCACTGCATTCAGTCCCGCGAGGTCGACGCCGTCCATCTCGCCGGTGTCCACGTGCCAGGCCAGCAGGAGGTCGCAGGCCTCCTGGGTGGCCGGGGCGAGCCAGATGCACGGACAGCTGACGTCGCAGTTGCACGCTTCGAAGTAGTCCCCTTTGACGCTGAAGCCCATCAGCTTCCCCTCTCCCTTCCTTGGAAGGTACGCCCGACGCCCGCGGCTGGGAAGGCCAGGTCCAGACCGCATGGAGGACCGTCTGAAAGGGCACGTCAGGCTCCTCCCGGTTTCGCCGGTTCTCCACGGCGAAGTGCCGTGGACCGCGACCTCGAGCACCCCGCGCCAGGCGCTCGTGGACGCATTACGGGTCGCTGTCAGGGCACCTCCGAGGGGTGGTTGGTGGCCGCCAGCCACGATGGTGCCAGCTCGCAGCGGGGACAGCCTGGCCCTGCCGCTGGAGGTGGTGGCCTCTTCGACCGGCTGCGCGAGCTCGGATTTCGTGCGTGATGATCGAGGGTGAGCCGACGCCTGGATCCTGGTCGCCGACTCGCTCCCCGAACACATGTCGCTCCACGTCAAGCTCAAGGAGCAGCAACTCGACTACCCGGTGACGCGCGAGTTCTACCGCGACATCGCCGAAGCGATCGTCTGCGAAAGCGATCGGCTGGGACGCGGTCGAACCGCGCGTGCGGCCGTCGGGGAACGTCTCGCGGACCTTCTCGAGACCGCCGAGGTCGAGGGATGGGAGAACCACGAGGAGGTGATGACGGACGAGCTCGTGACGCGTCGACTCCGTGCCGACCGCCCCTCGTCTTCTGGAGCGGCTCGGAGACCGCGCTGGCGCGGTTGGACCGGGCTCGAGGGATCGCTCCCAGGTAGCGCGGTCAACGGGAGTGGGGGCGCCGTCGCGCAGGTCCAGCAGGCGGTGGAATGACTGTGAGAGGCGCAGTGCTCGGCATAACTTGACGGCCGTGGACGCGTTGCGGTGAGTTTGCCTCGGTAGCCGGTCGGGGGACCGCTCGTCCAGAGCCAGAGCCAGAGCCAGAGCCAGAGCCAGAGCCAGAGCCAGAGCCAGAGCCAGAGCCAGGGTCGTGGGCCTGACCGCGTGCCCACGCATCTCCGTCCACGCGCCGAGCCAAGGGAGGAGGCGGATCGACGACAACCCCGTTCTCGGCAGAGTTAGATAGCCGGAAGGCACAACCCCCAACGCATAGCGCAGGAGTCGGGATGGGCAACAACCCACGCGTCGAAGAGCCATACGACCTGAGTCCTGATCACGCGGTCATGCTCGGTGTCGATT
>JBPCRR010000066.1:0-2882 GCA_050996645.1 Acidimicrobiales bacterium
CGAAGCCATGCCACGACCGATAGGGGCGCAACGCTTGACCGGCCGCTTCTCCCGCCGAGAGATCGAGGACGCCTTCGCCGGGTACCAGCGTCGTGCGGCGCACGCCGGCGCCACCGGCGATTGGAGCCAGTGGGCCGACCAGTTCACAGACGACGCCGTCTACATCGAGCACCACTACGGCGAGATGCGTGGGCGGGACGCCATCCGGGGGTGGGTCACCGCGACCATGGCGGCGCCGGTCAACCGGGACATGAAGGAGTTCCCCATCCGTTGGCACGTGATCGACGAGGACCGCGGCTGGGTGGTGTGCTCGGTGATCAACCGCATGGCTGACCCAGGCGACGGCTCCGTCCACGAGTGCGACAACTGGACCCGCCTCGAGTACGCCGGGGATGGCCTGTTCGCCTGTGAGGAGGACGTCTACAACCCCAACGAGTTCGCGGCGATGGTCCAGGGATGGCTCGACGCCAAGAGCCGCTCGCGCGCCGCTCCCGACAGCTGAGTGGCCGGGATGGCCGGCGACGGGAGGTCGCTGCCGCTTCCCGAGGTGGGGTGGGTTCGCCAAGCGGTGGTCGGGCCGGTAGTCGACGACGTGGCGGCTGAGGTCACCGCAGGCATCAACACGACCGACCTTGCCACACGGGTGAAGCCCGGCCAGAGCGTGGCTATCACCGGAGGCAGCCGGGGAATCACCGACATCGCGGTGGTGTTGCGGACCGTCGCCGCCCACCTGCGCTCGCTCGGCGCCCACCCGTTCGTAGTGCCAGCGATGGGCAGCCACGGCGGCGGTACCGCCGAGGGTCAGGTCCGGGTGCTGGAGAGCTGCGGTGTCAGCGAGTCCACGGTGGGCTGTCCGGTGCGCTCGAGCATGGAGGTGGTGGAGCTGGGCCGTTGCGCCCTGGGGTTCCGCCTGTGGCAGGACCGGCTCGCGGCGGAGGCCGATCACCTTGTGGTCTGCAATCGGGTGAAGCCGCACACCATGTTCGCCGGCCCGGTCGAAAGCGGCCTGGCCAAGATGCTGCTCGTGGGCCTGGGCAAGCAACGGGGTGCGGCTGAGGTCCACCGTGCAGTGATGGAACACGGTTGGGAAAAGGTGATCACCGTGGCCACACCCGAGGTGATCGAGCGCAGCGCGCTGGCGTGCGGGGTTGCCGTCGTGGAGAGGAGCGACGAACGCACGGCTCGGGTTGCGGTGCTCGAGCCGCACGAATGGACCACCCAGGAGCCAGCCTTGCTCGATCAGGCGCGGGAGTGGATGCCGCGGGTTCCCTTTCCCGACGTCGACCTGCTCCTGCTCGACCGGATCGGCAAGAACATCAGCGGCGCAGGGCTCGACACCAACGTGGTGGGCCGCAAGGCCAACGCCCATCCCCCGCCATGGGTGCCCCACGGCGGGATCCGCTGCATCGCCATCCGTGGGCTCACGACCGAGACCCAGGGCAACGCCGTAGGGGTCGGGCTGGCGGAGCTGGCAAGGTCGAGGGTCCTCCGGGAGATGGACGTCGCCTCCACCCGGCTCAACGCGCTCACCGCCGGCGACCTGGCGCCGGCGATGCTGCCCCTCGACTTCGAGACCGATCGTGAGATCCTCGACGTCGCGATGGGCCAGTTGGGCCTGCGGGAACCGAGCCGCGCCCGCCTGGTCTGGGCCCGCAACACCCTGGAGCTGACCGAGACGCTCTGCTCGGCGGCGCTGCTCGAAGATGCGGTGCAGCATTGTCTCGAGGTCATCGGCGAGCCCTTTGCCCTTCCCTTCGACGAGGTGGGCAACCTGCCCGACGACCTCCCCCCGATCCTCACCTGACAGCATCGAGCAACGCCGGGTCACGCCACGCGGTGGCCGATCACGGTGCGCAGCCCCTCGGGCGAGGTCTCGCCCCCGAACGAGTCGCCGATGCAGACCTCGAGGCCGTGGCCGGCGAGCCGGTCGGGGATCACCGAGGTGTCGACGAGCACGTTCTCGTGGCACTACGTGCCATAGGCGTCGATTCCCAGGCGCACCGCAAGTCCCACGCCAGCAAGGGCGATCACCACCCGGAGCGGGGCCGCCGGCGCCCTGCGGACGACAACAGGTCCCACCCGCCCGCCGAGGAGGAACCCTGCAGCCAGCGGCAGGACCGAGCTCCAGCGCACCGGGCCGAACAGCACGAAAGCCAAGGCGGCGACGCCGTTGGCGAGGCCGAGGACCACGTTTTTGACTGCGTTGCTCCGCGCGTAGGTGTCGGCGGTGCTGACGAGCAAAGCCGCCAGGAGGAACACCCCCGCAGCCGCCCCGAAGTAGCCGCCGTAGACGGCGATCAGGAACACCACGAACGTGATGGCCCGGCCGTCGTGGCCTTGGTGATGGCCCTCCAGCTCCTGGGGCGTGGGTGCCGCGAGGATCGCCAGCGAAGCGGCGCCGACCAGCCAGGGCACTATGAGCTCGAACTTGCCTGGCGGCGTCGCCAGCAGCAGCGCCCCGCCCGTGATCCCACCGGCGAGGCCGACGGCGCCGAGGCGGCGCACGCGCGGCGACTGGCCGAGGAGCTCGGGGCGCGAGCCGTGCACCGAGCCGATGCTGCTGAACACCAGCGCCACGGTGTTGGTGACGTTCGCCGGCAGCGGGGACAGACCCGTGGCGAGCAACGCCGGGTAGCTGACGAGCGACGCCAGGCCCGCGATGCTGCCCGCCAACCCTCCTCCCACGCCGGCGGCGACCAGCAGGAAGAAGCCGGCGCCCGTCACGCCCTCTCTCGCGCCTTGTCACGCGACCGTGGCGCCCGCGCGTCTGGCGGCGGCGCTTCGGCCGGCGCCGCCTCTGGGCCAGTGGGAAACCTGTCCACGTTCCGAAGCGACGGGAACAGCGCCCACCATGCGCCTGCGATGACCAGGGTGGCTATGCC
>JBPCRR010000091.1:0-5135 GCA_050996645.1 Acidimicrobiales bacterium
CGCCGGCACGTTCCACGCGATTGCCCATCGCTTGCTGCACAACTACGGCGAGGATCTCGGCCTAGCCGGGAGCTTCAGCGTGCTCGACCGCGCCGACGCCGCGGACCTGATGGGACTGGTCCGCCCCGAGGTCGGCGAGAAGGGCGAGACCCGGCGTCGCTTCCCCCGCAAGGAGACCCTCGTCGACATCCACTCCAGGACGGTCAACGCCCAGGTGCCCCTCGAGGAGGCGTTGCTCCGCTGGTACCCGTGGTGCCGAGAGGACCTCGAAGGCATCAAGGGGATGTTTCGCGCGTACACCGACCGCAAGAGGGCCCACCTGCTCCTGGACTTCGACGACCTGCTGCTCTACTGGCGCGCGGCCGCCGATCACGCGGCCATGGGGCCGGTGCTGGCCGGGCTGTACGACCACATCCTCGTCGACGAGTACCAGGACACCAACTCCCTGCAGTCCGACATCCTGCGTGCCCTGCGCCGGCGGGACCGGCGGATCACCGTCGTCGGTGACGACGCACAGGCCATCTACTCGTTCCGAGCGGCGAGCGTCGCCAACCTCGTCGACTTCGCGGGGCACTTCTCCGGCTCGATACGGGTCGCGCTGACGAGGAACTTTCGCTCGACCCAGCCGATCCTGGATCTCGCCAACGCCGTCATCGCCGGCGCCGGCGAAGGTTTCGCCAAGGATCTCTGGACGGCTCGCTGCGGTGGCTGCAAACCGGTGCTCGCGTCCTGTCCTGACGAGCAGTCCCAGGCGGAGGCCGTCTGCGACGTGGTCATCGAGCACTTCGAGCAGGGGATCGAGCTGCGTTCCCAAGCGGTCCTGTTCCGGAAGGGACATCGCAGCGACTTGGTCGAGCTAGAGATGCGCCGGCGCGACATCCCCTTTGCCAAGTACGGAGGACTGAGGTTCCTCGAGGCGGCCCACGTCCGGGACCTTCTGGCGCTGCTGCGGGTGCTCGACAACCCCTGGGACGAGCCGGCCTGGAACCGCGTGCTGCAGATGCTCGAGGGGGTGGGCCCGGCGACCGCCAAGAGGGTGGCTACCGGGTTGGGGCTGAGCGCGCCGGAGCGCTCTGGCTGCGATCCGATGACCCGATTTCTCCAACCCGACCGCCCGGCGATGCCAAAGGCGGGCGAAGACCTCGACGCGCTGGTGGGGGCTCTGGGCGCATGCCGCGACGGACGTCCGAGCCCCGCCCAGGAGCTGGACCGCCTGTGCCTGTTCCTCGAGCCCGTTGTGCGTAGACGCTACGAGCAACCCGAGCCCCGGATACGGGATCTGCGCCAGCTCGGGCACCAGGCCCGCGGCTATGGCTCGCGCAGCAGGCTGCTGGCCGACCTGGCGCTCGATCCGCCGGCGTCCACCGGGGACTTCGCAGGGCCGCCGCTGCTCGACGAGGACCACGTGGTGCTGTCCCCCGTGCACTCCGCCAAGGGCGGGGAGTGGCCGGTGGTCCACCTCATACACGCCGCAGACGGCATGTTTCCCTCGGACATGGCCACCGCTGACGCGGGGAGCATCGACGAGGAGCGTCGCCTCTTCTACGTGGCGTTGACCCGGGCTCGCCGACACCTGTACATCTACGCCCCCCTGCGCTACCACCACCGCGTCCCCGCCGCGGGGGCGGATCGCCACAGCTACGCCCAGCGGACCCGCTTCCTGCCTCCGGAGCTCGACCAGCTCCTCGAGATCCGGCCGGTTCGCTCGCCGCTGCTCGACGCGCGGCTTCCCGAGGCCCACCGGGGCACGGACGGGATGCCTGATGCGGCATCCGCTGTCGACGAGCTGCTCCGGACGCTTTGGTGAGGCCTCGCCACGCTCTGGTCAGGTCTCGTCAGCTGAGCCCGAGGGCGGCCGAGCACGCGGGCCACTGACCCCAGCCACTTTGTTGTTGGAGCTCCTGCGCCGCCGCGTCCTGCATCGCCGGCGGCTCCTGGTCCGGCCTCCCGGGCAAGCCCAGGTTTGCCCAGGTCTGCGGCGAGAACTGGTAAACGCCGTAGAAGCCGTTGCCGGTGTCGGCTTGGTAGGTGTTGCCCGACTCGCACCCGCGAAGCCGTAGCCAGACCCCGCCGGCTCCGCCCGCAGACGAGGCCGGCTGAGGACTCACCACGGCGTTGACCGCCGCGACCAATCCGCCGTTGACGGGGTAGCCCTGGGCGGCCCGGCGGGCGGCCTGGGCGGCTTGCTCGGCGGCGGCCCGCTGCCTCAGCTGGGCTTGCAACTGGTCAAGGCTGGCCTGCAGGGCGCTGGCCGCGGCGAGCGCCTGCGCCCGGTCGGCCCCCTCGGCGGCGGCTGCCTGCTGGCTGGCCGCCTCCTCCTGGCGCAGCCGGCTCTCGTCGCTGGCGAGCTGCTGTGCCTGGGCCCTGTAGCTGTCGATCGAGTCACCGACGTCTCCGGTGATCACCCGAAGGTACTCTGCGCGCACGCTCGGGTCCGGTGCCGCGCCGGCGGGGGCGCCTGTGGACATCCCGGTGGCCGAAGCGCCGGTATAGGAGATGACAGCCTGCCGACGAAGGGCCTCTTGGCTCGCGTCGAGGCGGCCCCTGAGTGCGGCCAGGGAGGCGTTGTCGGCCGCCACCGCTTGACCGAGTGTCGACACGGTCAGGCTGGCCTGGCCGTAAGCCTGGGTGAGCTGGTGTATGTGGCCCGCGCTGGCGGCCAGCTTGGCCGCTAGGGAGTCGAGCTGGGTCGACGCAGCGCCCGTGCCGGCGCTGGCTGGTAGGGGTGCAGACAGGGCCACGAGTGCGGCCGCGGCGAATGAGGCGACAACGGCGACAGGTTTGCCGACCATCGTCCGCTTCATACTGCCAGCCCAGGGGGGGAGGGCCTGCTGCATCCAGCTTCTCGATGTCAAGACGGCTAGTCAACCTAGCCGAGCCGAGCCCGGATCGCCAAGGGAGGGGCTCCGCCGGCGGGGGTCGGCCGGCGGCCTTCGTCAGGGGGCTGGCCCGATGAGCGTGCCGCCGTGGTAGATGGCCTGCAGGTACCTGGTGTCGATCAACGATGCGATGTCCGGGGCCTGGGCCACCAGGCCCGAGCGCTCCAACAGGTGGGCTTCGGGTTGCCACTGGGCCACGCTCTCGGCGCCGACGCCGGCCCCGGGCAAGAGGGAGGAGGTGACCTCGCCGGACTGGAGACGCCACTCCTCGGTGTTCTGCTTGACGTCGTAGCCGGGTTGCAGACGCGCCGCCGCGCTCACGCAGGGGGATGGGTTGGCGACACACTCGGAGAACGCCTTGAACGTCGCCCGCAGGAAGTCCTCGACCGCATGGGGATGGGCGGCGGCGAAACCGCGGTTGACGTCGATCACGTTGAAGCTGCCGGCGACCCCGTACTTGTCCGGATCCCACTGATGGAAGCTGAAGCCGCCGTCGCGCAGCTGGACCGGCTCGTTGGACTTGTAGGCGGTCAGAGCGTCGACTTGGCCGCGCGGCAGGATCGTCGGGTCGTAGCCCACGCCCACCTTGCGGATCTTGCCGACATCCACGCCGGCCGCCTCGAGCATCGCAGTGACCTGCGGGGGAACGGCGCCCTTGTAGCCGAGTGTGCGGCCCTCGAGCTGGTGTAGGTCGGTCAGGTCGGGCCTTGTCAGCAACGTGACCGCAGGCACGTTGCCGTAGGTGGCCACCGCGTCGACGTCGACGCCGTGAGCGGCATTGACCATGGCGTCCGACGGTGAGCCGAGCTCGGCCATGGTCGCCTGGCCACCGGCGGTCAGCTGTGCTGCTGTCCCGGGATCGCCGTTGCCGGGGCGAAGGACCACATCGAGGCACTCCGATGCGTAGAGCCCCTCGGAGCGAGCCTGCACCACGTCGAGTATCCCGACCGACGCTTGGTAGCCGAAGCCAGTCAAGTATGTGATGGTCCCCGCGGAGCGGTTGGCTGCGCAGCGGGCGGGGGAGACCGACGTCGGCGACGCCCCGTGATGCGCGCCCCCGCAGCCCGACAACGCGGCGGCGGCCAGCGCCGCTGCGGCGACGAGGCGGGCACCTTTTACTTGGGTCATGCGGAGTACCCCTTTTCGGTCCGGAGGTTGGGATGGGAGTAGATGAAAGCTCACGAAGACGGCTGCTGGGACTGGTGCCACGACATCACCCTACGCTCCAGGAGCCCGACGGCAGCGGTGAGTATCACCCCGAGGAAGCCGAGACAGGCGACGGCGGCGTAGACCCGGTCGAACTGCGAGTTCGGTGCGGCCAGGAAGATAACCGTTCCGAGCCCGTTGGTCGAACCCGGCGTGACGAACTCCGCCACCACCGCCCCGATCACCGACAACGGCAGGCACACCCTGGCGGCGGCGAAGAGGTAGGGGAGGCTGCTGGGCAGCCTTACCCGCAGCAGGATCTGGTTCTCGGTCGCGTGGAGGCTTCTCATCACCTCGATCACCGCCGGCTCAGCGCTGCGAAGGCCAGCGGTGGTGGTCACGAGCGTGGGAAAGAAGCAGATGACGGCGGTGACGATGACCTTCGGTGCCAGGCCGAACCCGAAGGCGACGACCAGCCCTGGGGCGATGGCGACGACGGGGGTGACGTTGAGCAGTATCGCCAGAGGCAGCACCGCGTCCGCGAGCGGGGGTATGCGGGCCATGGCAAGGGAGAAGCCCACCGCGGCAGCAAAGCCGATTGCCAGCCCGCTCAACGCCTCCAGGAGGGTCACCCGGCCGCCCGCCAGGTAGGAGCCGGGGTAGTGCACCAGCTGTTGAACCACCGCCCAGGGCCTCGGCAGGACATAGCGATGGCCGACCGCCACCAGCTGCCAGACGCCGATCACCGCCGCCATCGCGCCAACGGGGAGGACCCGGCGCCAGCCCTCCCGCCGGTCAGTTCCCACGAGTCCCGCCGGCTTGGCTCGTCCAGCCCCCATGCAGCGCGTGGCGAACCTGAGCCTCCACGTCGCGGAAGCCGTCGGTCAGCTCCACGCCTTCGCCGCGGGGACGGGGGAGGCCGACCGGCACCACGGCGCCGACCCGCCCGGGCCGCGAGGTCATCACCAACACCTCGTCGGACAGCTGCACCGCCTCGGCGACTGAGTGGGTCACGAACAGCACCGTCTTGCGGTCGGCCTCCCACACGTCGAGCAGGACCCGCCGCAGAACCTCCCGGGGCAACTCGTCGAGGGCGGAGAACGGCTCGTC
>JBPCRR010000204.1:0-3087 GCA_050996645.1 Acidimicrobiales bacterium
GTGCACGTGGTCGACCTCGACGCGGCCCGCACTGGTCAGCCGGTCAACCGGGCGGTCGTGCGGCGGATCGCCGCCTCGGTAGGGGTGCGGGTACAAGCCGGCGGCGGAGTGCGTTCGGCCGCCGACGCCGACGAACTGCTCGGAAGCGGCGTGGAGCGGGTCGTCATTGGCACGGCCGCGGTCGAAGACCCCAACGTCGTGACAGAGATCGCCGAGCGTTGGCCCGGCCGGGTGGCCGTCGGCCTCGACCACCGCGACGGGGAGGTGAGGCTGCGGGGCTGGGCCGAAGGCGGCGGCCGCCGGGTCTTGGAGCTGATCCCCCGGATGTTGGACGCAGGAGCATCGGTGCTGATCGTCACCGACATCGCCCGCGATGGCCGCCTGACCGGCCCCGATGTCACCGGGCTGGCGGCGCTGCTCGAAGCAACCGGAGCTCCTCTCATCGCGTCGGGAGGCGTGGCCAGCCTGGACGACATCCGTCAACTCTCCGCGCTGCGGGGCCTCGCTGGCGTGATCGTGGGCAAGGCCCTGTACGAGGGCAGCTTCGGCGTGGGCGAGGCGCTGGCTGCCTGTCGGGCCTTCGAGAGGGACCTCGCGCCCGGCGAGGGAGTGCCCGGCGAGGGAGTGCCCGGCGAGGGGGCGCGCAGAACCCCCCACGACGGAACCGCCCAGGAACGGCGATGAGGACCGTCAGGGTCATCCCCTGCTTGGACATCGACGCCGGCCGGGTCGTCAAAGGCGTCAACTTCGCCAACCTCCGAGACGCAGGCGACCCGGTGGAACTGGCTGCCCGCTATGACGCCGAGGGAGCGGACGAGCTCGTGTTCTACGACATCACCGCCTCCGCCGAGGCCAGGGGGACGATGGTGGAGGTGGTGGGGCGTACCGCAGAGGCGGTGTTCATACCTTTGGCGGTCGGCGGTGGGGTTCGCTCGCTCGACGACGCCCGGCGGCTGTTGCGCGTCGGAGCGGACAAGGTCAGCGTCAACACCGCGGCGGTCGAGCGCCCGGCGTTGATAACCGAGCTGTCCGACGTCTTCGGCGCCCAGTGCGTGGTGGTCGGCATCGACGTGCGGCGCGGGGCGCTGGGGTTCGAAGTCTTCACCCACGGCGGGAGGCGGGCCACGGGCCTCGACGCCCTTGCGTGGGCGGTGGACTGCCAGCGCCTCGGCGCCGGCGAGGTGGTCCTCAACTCGATGGACCGCGACGGCACCCGTGACGGTTTCGACCTGGAGCTGACCCGAGCCGTCGTGGACCGCGTCGACGTGCCGGTCGTGGCGAGCGGGGGAGTAGGCCGCTTGGAGCACCTGGTCGACGGCGCGGTGGTGGGCGGGGCCGACGCAGTGCTCGCGGCGTCGATCTTCCACTTCGCCGAGGCCACGATCGCCGAAGCGAAGGCGCATCTATCCGCAGCAGGCGTGATCGTCAGGCCGGCGCCTGGCCCGGAAGGTGCCGTGTGATTACGGTGCCGAGGATGGATGCGGGATCCGGTGGCGGTGCTAGCGGCGGGGGTGCGGGCGGCGGGGGTACGGGCGCCAGGAGTGCGGGCGCCAGGAGTGCGGGCGCAAGGGGTGAGGGCGCCAGGGGTGAGGGCGAAGGAGCGGAGGGCCCCAAGCACGCCATCCAGATGCTGAGCGACAGGGTCCTGGTCCAGATACCGAGGACGGATGGTGAACGGAAGTCGCGCGCAGGGATCCTCATCCCCGCCACCGCCCAGGTCGCTCGCAGGCTGACGTGGGCCGAGGTGGTGGCTGTTGGGCCTCACGTGAGGTCGGTCAAGCAAGGAGACCTCGTACTGTTCAACCCGGAGGAGCGCTACGAGGTGGAGGTCCAAGGTGACGAGTACCTCCTGATGCGGGAGCGGGACATCCACGCTGTGGCGTCCGAGCGGGTGACCGACGGCACCGGGCTGTACCTCTGACGGGCCTGCATTCTCTGTCACGGCGGCGGCCAACGGCCGGCCGGCCCATACGATGAGTGCCATGCCTTCGGCAACCCGAATCGAAGCGTCACCCGAGCAACTCGCCCAGGTCAAGTACAACGCCGAAGGGCTGGCGCCAGCGGTGGTCCAGGAGCATGCGACTGGCACCGTGCTGATGATGGCGTGGATGAACCACGAGGCACTGTCGGAGACCCTTTCGTCGGGGAGGATGGTGTACTGGTCGCGCAGCCGCGGGGAGCGCTGGCGCAAGGGCGACACCTCCGGCGAGCGGCAATGGGTACGCGAGGCGTACTACGACTGCGACGGCGACACCCTTCTTTTCGTCGTCGAACAGGAGGGGGCCGGTGCTTGCCACACCGGTGCGCACTCGTGCTTCTTCAGGGCCTTCGGGCCTCGGGAGGCGTGATCCACCCGAGCCGGGACGAGTTCATCGCCCTCGCGGCCACCTACACGGTGGTGCCCGTGTGGCGCGAGCTGCTCGCGGACCTGACCACCCCCGTCGCTGCGTTCGCGAGGATCGCCGGCGAACCGAGGTCGTTCCTGCTCGAGTCGGTGGAACACGCCGAGCGTTGGGGCAGGTGGTCGTTCATCGGTCGCAACCCGGCGGCGACCCTGATAGCGCGTGGCGATCGGATCACGGTCGAAGGCCAGGTCCCACCGGGTACCCCGTTGGACAGGGGCATCCTCCCTGCGCTCGAGTCGCTCCTCGGGGACTACCGCGCGCCCGATCTCCCGGGGCTCCCCCCATTGCACGGCGGCCTCGTCGGCTACCTCGGCTACGACGTCGTCCGCGAAGTCGAGCGCCTCGAGAAGGCGCCTCCAGATGACCTCGGGTATCCCGACGCCATCGTGTCGGTGGTAGGCCAGATCGCTGCCTACGACTACTGGCGCCAGAGGGTGGCCCTGATCGACTCGGTGGTGGTGGCGCCAGGGACGAGCGCGCTGGAGCGGGGGGCGCTCTACGACGCGGCGATCGATCGACTCGACGCCATGGCGGCGCAGGGTGCGCAGCCGGACCAGGAACCCCTGATCGCCCCACCCGAAGCAGACGACGAGTTGCCGCCGGTCACCCGGAGGACGCAGGCCGACAGCTACCGGCTCGCAGTTGAGGCAGCCAAGGAGCACATCCTCGCGGGCGACATTTT
>JBPCRR010000243.1:0-3754 GCA_050996645.1 Acidimicrobiales bacterium
GCCGAGGTGTGCTTGGAGCGCACCATGTGCTCGGCGGTGCGCTTGCGGATGTTGGTGAACTTGACGACCGTGTCGTGCGCTCCCCCACCCGCGGCTGCGGCGGCGGGCGCAGGCGGCGCGGTTTTGCTCCCCCCGGCGGGCTCGGCGGGCTGCGCCGCCGACGGCTTGGCCTTGGCGCTCTGCTGGTCGATCACGGCCAGCACATCGGAGCGGGTGATGCGCCCGCCGGCGCCGGTCCCCGTGATGGTCGCGGGATCCAAGTTGTGCTCGGCGATCAGGCGGCGCACCACCGGCGACAGGACCTTTCCTCCACCGCCGGCACCGCCGTCACCATCGCCTTCGCCACTCACCTGCGTCGCCTGAGGCTCCGGCGCCTCCGTGGCGGGCTCCTCCGTGGCGGGCTCCTCCGTGGCGGGCTCGGGGGTCGGCTCGGCGGCGGCCTCGGGTTCCTCGGTGGCAGCTGCCTCGCCGCCACCGCTGCCGTCGCCGGCGGCGCTGTCGGAGATCACCGCGAGCTTCGTGCCGACGTCAACGGTCTCCCCTTCGGCTACCAGGATCTTCGACACCACCCCGGCCGCGGGCGAGGGAACTTCGGAGTCCACCTTGTCAGTGGAGACCTCGAAGAGGACCTCGTCCTCGGCCACCTGGTCGCCCACCGACTTGAGCCAACGGGTGCTGGTGCCCTCGGTGACCGTCTCGCCCAACTGTGGCATCAGGATGTCAGCCAACGTGCAAACCTCTTCCTGCCAGGGCGAGCATCGTCTCGCCGAAGGTCTCCGACAACGAGGGGTGGGGCTGTATGTACTGGGAAACCTCGGCTGGGGTGGCTTCCCAGTTGAGCGCCAGGTAGCCCTGCCCCAACTGCTCGGTCACCCATGGGCCGACCATGTGCACACCGAGGATACGGCCCGCTGAGCCATCGGGGGCCTTCTCGCAAATCACCTTGACCAACCCTTCGGCTTCACCGATGATCAACGCCCGGCCGTTTCCGCTGTAGGGGTCCTTCTTGGTGACCACGTCGAAGCCGGCCTCCACCGCAGCTGATTCCGAAAGGCCGGCGAAGGCCACCTCTGGGTGGCAATAGATGCACCACGGGACCTTGGCGTAGTCCACCGGCACCACCTGCTGGCCGAGGATCTGGTCGATGGCCAACATCCCCTCGGCGAAGCCGACGTGGGCAAGGGCCGGAGTCGCCACCAGGTCTCCCACCGCGAACACCCCCGGCTCCCCGGTGCGCATGTACTCGTCGACCTTGACGAAGCCCCGATCGTCAACCTCCACCTTCGTCGCGTCGAGACCGAGGTTGTCCGACAGGGGGCGGCGCCCGACAGACACGACGACCGCTTCGAGGTCGACCTGCTCGCCGTCGCCGAAGGACACCGAGGTCGCGGTGTTGTCCTCGTTGGGACTGTGACCGGTCACCTTGACGCCCGTTCGGACGTCGATCCCCCGCTTCTTGAACGATCGGAGGACGACGGCCGTCACGTCGGCGTCGCATCCGGGCAGGATGTTGGGGAGCGCTTCGAGGATGGTCACCTTGGTGCCCATGTCGGCGAGCATGGAGGCGAACTCGCAACCGATGGCACCCCCACCGATCACCACCGCTGACGCAGGCAGGCGCTCCAGGTCGAGCACCTCGTCGGAGGTCATCACCAGCTTGCCGTCCACGTCGAAGCCCGGGATAGTGCGCGGCACCGAGCCGGAAGCAAGGATCACGTGGGCCCCCACCAGCTCCGTGCCGTCGCTGACCCTGACCATGTGATCAGCGCCGAGGGTCCCGGTGCCGGCGAAGGTAGTGACCTTGCGCTTCCTCATCAGGCCCTGAAGCCCCTTCCACAGCCCCTCCACGACCTTTTGTTTTCGCCCCTGGCTGGTGGCGAAGTCCACCTTCGGCGAGTCGGCGGTGATGCCGAACTCCGCTGCCCCAACGACCGTGCGGTACACCGTGGCGGTCTCGAGGAACTCCTTGGCTGGTATGCACCCGCGGTGCAGGCAGGTCCCCCCGACCTTGTCCATCTCCACCACCGCGATGTTGAGCCCGGCCAGCCCGCCGTGCAAAGCAGCCGCGTAACCGGCGGGGCCGCCGCCGATGATTACCACATCGAACTGCTGGGCCGTGGGGACCACCTCCTTAGTGCTCGGCGGCCAGACTAGACATCCCCTGGTCGGATGGTGCCCGTGGTACTTGACAACCATCTTCGTGGTAGCCTTATGGTATGCGGACTACCATTGACAAGGCAGGCAGGTTGGTCATCCCCAAAGCCTTGCGGGACCGCATTGGGCTGCGCCCGGGGGAGGTCGAGGTCCTGGCCGACGGGGCTGCGCTTCGCATCGAACCCGTGGCCGGAACCGGGATCGAGACTCGTGGAGAGCGGCTCGTGATCCCAGCGTCGGGCATCACCCTCCGGGATGAGGACGTTCGGTCGCTTCGCGATGCCGACCAGAAGTAGGCCGCCCGACGTCCTCGTCGACACCAGCGTCGCCGTGGCGATGCTTGTCGCTGACCACGAGTACCACTTGCACACGCTAGAGGCGATCGGTGACCGCCGCACGGGTCTCGCGGGACACGCTGCGTTCGAGACGTTCTCGGTGCTGACCCGCCTGCCCCCTCCTGCTCGCCGCACGCCCGATGTCGTGGAGAGGATCATTGCCCAAAGCTTTCCTCGGAACTGCTTCCTGTCGTCCCAGGGAGCCGCCGAGGTTCTCAGCCGCCTCGCGTCGGCCGGAGTAGCCGGTGGTTCGGTCTATGACGCCCTGGTCGGGGCGGCGGCGGCCGAGCACGGGATCGTCTTGGCCACCCGGGATCGGCGGGCGCTCGACACCTATCGAGCCCTCGAGGTCGACGTCGAGGTCCTTCGGGACCGATAGATCCCAGCTGCCAGATCCAGCTGCCAGATCCCAGCTGCCAGTTCCCCGAGCGCCGTCTAACATCGCTTCATGACCGCAGTCATCGAACCCGTCGAACAGCCAGCCGAGGCGAGCATCCCTGAAGCGACACCCGACGAGGACCTGGTCGAAGAGGATCTCCTGGTCGAGGAGATCTCCATCGACGGCATGTGCGGGGTGTACTGATCAACGCCGGCACGCCGCCGCTCGACACCGCAGCGCACTGGGAGCTCCACCCCGACGTGGCGCTGCGCCCTGAGCCGTTCGGCGCGCTCGCCTATCACTACGGCAGCCGCCGGCTCACCTTCTTGCGGTCGCAGCTGCTCGCAGAACTGGTACGCGACCTCGGCCAGTACGAGACAGCCGACGCGGCGCTCGACGACCGGGTACCCCACGAAGAGCGTTCGGCCTACAGGCGGGCCCTGGCCTCTCTCGCGCAGTCACGTTTCATCGAAGCCCAGCGGGCGCCGTGACCCGCGCCGGGGGCGCCACCCTTACCGATGAGCTGAAGGGAGGTCTCAATGCCCCCATCTGCCTCACGTGGGAGCTGACCTACGGCTGCAACCTAGCCTGCGTGCACTGCCTTTCTTCCTCGGGCCGGCGCGACCCTCTGGAGCTCGGCACCGCCGAGGCGATGGCTGTGATCGACGAGCTACGGGACATGTCGGTCTTCTACGTCAACATCGGTGGGGGCGAGCCGACCATCCGCTCGGACTTCTACGAGCTGGTCGACTACTGCGTCGCTCAGTCCGTCGGCGTCAAGTTCTCCACCAACGGCACGACCATGAACGACGAGCGAGCCCGACGCCTCGCCGGCACCGACTATGTCGACGTGCAGATCTCCATCGATGGTGCGGATGCGGTCACC
>JBPCRR010000299.1:0-8417 GCA_050996645.1 Acidimicrobiales bacterium
GGCCAAGGTGGACGTGGACGCCAACCCCCGGGTTGGCGCGACGTTCCAGGTCCAGTCGATCCCGACGGTCTTCGCCATCTCCGACCGCAAGGTGGTGGATAGCTTCGTCGGCGCGCTCCCGGAACCAGCGGTGCGCCAGTGGGTGGCGGCGTTGGTCCCGGCGCCGACTGAAACCGACCGCCTGGTCGGGGCCGGTGACGAAGCCTCGCTTCGCCAGGCCCTCGAGCTGGAGCCGGCGAACGCTGCGGTGGTCATGGCCCTCGCCCGGCTGCTCGTCGAGCGGGGGTCTGCGAGCGACCGCGAGGAGGCGCTCGGCCTGCTCGCCCGCATCCCGGAGAATGCGGAGACTCGCCACCTCGCCGCCCAGGCCCGTGTGGGCGAAGAAGTCGGCGCGGGCGGCGGCGGCATCGAGGCCAAGCTGGACGCCCTCCTCGAGCGCGTCAAGGGCGACGAGCAGGCGCGCCAGGAGTTCGTCGACCTCTTGGAGGTTCTGGGCCCCGACGACCCGCGCACCGCGTCGTACCGCAAAGCCCTAACAGCACGGCTGTTCTAGAGCAGTGCATCTCGACCTCGGTGCGCGGTCTTTCGATCTGACCCACCGGGCCTTGGTCATGGGGATCCTCAACCGGACACCCGACTCGTTCTTCGACCGAGGTGAGCACTGGGAGCCCGAAGCCTTCTACGCCCGCGCCGAGCGGCTCGTGGCCGAGGGGGCCGACCTGCTGGACATCGGTGGGGTGAAGGCGGGCCCGGGTCCCGACGTGAGCGAGCCGGAGGAGATGGAGCGGGTGGTACCGATGATCGCCGCGCTGCACGACCGCTTCGACGTGGCGCTGTCGGTGGACACCTGGCGTTCCGCCGTCGCTCGCGACGCCTACGCCGCCGGAGCGGTCATGGGCAACGACATAAGCGGGTTCGCCGACCCCGACTACCTAGGCGTCGCCGCCACCGCCGGCGCCGCCGTCGTCGCAACCCACATCCGCCTGGCGCCTCGGGTGCCCGATCCCGATCCGGGCTACGACGACGTGGTCGAGGAGGTCGCGGCGTACCTCGCCGAGCGCGTCGAGCAGGCCACTGCGGCCGGGGTGGCGCGCACGAGGATCGTGGTGGACGCCGGGCTGGACCTCGGCAAGACGGCCGAACACTCGCTCGAGCTGCTCCGGGCGTCCGGGAGGTTGGCCCAGATCGGACCGCCGCTGTTGCTGTCGGCCTCCAACAAGACTTTCCTCGGGCGCCTGTTCGACCTCCAGGTGGGAGAGCGGCGGGAGGCATCCGTCGCGGCGCACTCCCTCGGGGTGAGCCTCGGTTGTCGGCTAGTGCGCGCCCACGATGTCCTCGCGGCGAGGCGGGTCTGCGATCTCCTCGCGGCTGTGTCCGAGGCGGCCTGATGCCCCGCAACGGCCCGATGCCCCGAGGTGACGGGCCGGCGCCAAGGTGCGTTTGGCTGGTCAGCGGGGAGGACCCATCCTTGGTCGCCGAGGCGGTGAAGGCACTTGTTGGCGAGCTGGTGGGTGACTCCGACAGATCGATGGCGGTCGAGGACTTCCGCGGTGAGGAGGTGGACCTCGCCGCGGTGGCCGACGCGTGCCAGACCCCACCCTTCTTGGCCGACCGGCGGGTCGTGATAGCTCGCGACGTCGGCCGCTGGAGCACCGAGGAGATACGCCCGCTTCTCGCCTACCTGGAGGACCCGATTCCGACCACCGCCCTGGTCCTGGCGGGGGGCGGCGGCCAGACCGCGCCGAAGCTCGTCGCCACGGTCAAGGAAAAGGGGCACGTGGTCGCCACCTCCATCAACAGCCGCGACACCAAGGGCTGGGTGCGCGACCGGCTGCGAAATGCTCCGGTCCGTCTCGATGCCGCGGCAGAGGCGCTGGTGGTGGCGCACCTCGGCGAGGACGTGACCCGGCTGCGGTCGCTCATCGACGTGCTTGTCGCCGCGTTCGGCGAGGGGTGCCGCCTCGGCGCCGCGGACGTAGAGCCGCACCTCGGCGCTGCGGGGTCGGTCACGCCGTGGGAGCTCACCGACGCCATCGACGAAGGCCGCACCGAGGTTGCACTGGCCCTGTTGCACCGGATGCTCGGCGCGGGCGAACGCCACCCGTTGGTGGTGCTGACGACCCTCCACCGCCACGCCCAGTCCATGCTCCGGGTCTCGAGCCCCCACATAGCGACCGAAGCCCAGGCAGCGGCGGCGCTCGGCATCGGGTCGGGGCGAAGCACGTACCCGGCGAAGAAGGCGTTGGCCTCAGCACGCCGTCTCGGGCCCCCGGCAGTTGCCGAGTCCGTCTCGCTCGTGGCGGATGCCGAGCTGTATCTGAAGGGCACCCAGGAGTGGCCCGGCGAGCTGGTGCTCGAGGTGCTGGTCGCCCGGCTCTGCCGGCTTTCCAGGGGCGCGGGGCGCCGGATGGCGCCGCCGGCGGGCGCGAGGAGGGGCTCCGTCTCGACACCCGGGCGTCGCTGAGCCGCGTGGACCTGTCGTTGCTGGACTATCTGGCCGCGGGTGGAGCCGCCCTGGCCGCGGGAGCCGTCAATGCCCTGGCGGGCGGGGGCACGCTCATCTCTTTCCCCACCCTTATCGCGCTCGGCGTGCCGGCGGTCGCCGCGAACGTGACCAGCACGGTGGCCCTCTGCCCCGGTTACCTCGCCGGCACCCACGCCCAGCGAGACGACCTGGCCGCCCAATCGCACCGCCTCAGGCGCCTCGCCGCCGCCGCCGCCGCCGGTGGCCTCGCCGGGTCGGTGCTGCTGATCTTCACACCCGATCGCGCCTTTAGGGCGGTGGTCCCGTACCTGATCCTTTTGTCGTGCGGCCTGCTCGCCAGTGGGGAGCGGGTCCGTACTTGGGTGCGCCCCGCCGGTGGCGCCGGGGAGCCGGTTGCGGCGCCGGCGCCCTCAATCGGCCTCTGCATCGCAGTTGCGGGCGCCGCCCTGTACGGCGGTTTCTTCGGTGCCGGGCTCGGGATCATGGTCCTGGCCGTGCTCGCACTCTGGAGTGACGACTCCCTCGTCAGGCTCAACGCGCTGAAGCAGGCGTTGTCGCTCGTGATCAACGTGGTCGCAGCGGTGGTGTTCGCCTTCTCGGGGCACGTCCGCTGGGAGCTGGTGCCGGTGATGGCCGTGACCAGCCTGATCGGCGGCAACCTCGGCGGGCGCTTCAGCCGGCGCGTCAACCAGGATCTGCTTCGCCACCTCGTCGTGTTGGCCGGCGTCGGCGTCGCGATCAGCCTCTGGGTCAGCTGAAGGCGGGTTGCGTATCAGCCCTCTTCGGCGTCGGCTCCGGCCACGCTGTTGACCCGGCGCATGAGGCGTGCCTTGCGATTGGACGCCTGGTTCTTGTGCAGGATGCCCCGTGCCGCTGCCTTGTCCAGGCGCGTCACCGCGGTTCGCAGGTCCTCCGCGGCGCTGTCGGCTCCGGTCTCGGCTGCGTTGACCGCATTCTTGATGCGCGTCTTCACCTCCGACTTGGCCGCCTTGTTGCGGACTCGGCGCCTTTCGTTGGTGCGGTTGCGCTTGATCTGGCTTTTGATGTTGGCCACGGGAAATTAGAGTCCTGTTTCGTCTGCGTCGATGTCCTTGAGAGAACCCCGAAACCCTAGCAGCCGAGCGTGTCAAGGGGCCCCCGCCCGAACCGCTTCGGACGGTGTCGCTTCCCCGCTTGGTCAGTTGGACTCGAAGTACGCCGTGGCTGCGGTGTGGAGCACGTCGACGCAGCGCTCCAGCGAGATGACCGTGGTGTCGACCAACAGGTGGTACCACCTGTCCTCGGTCGGGTCGGCCCGGTACAGCCGCTTCACGTATAGGACCCGGGCCCGGTCGGTTTCGACTTGGCGCTCGGAGGCGGTCTTTTTGTCTATGTGCTCCATCTCGGCCGCCCGCTCGATCCGGCGCTTCTCGGGGCCATCCAGGCGGACGTGGAACGCCCTCGGGCGCCGGCACAACACGATCGCACCCGCACGGCCGAGCACCACACCGGGCTGGCCCTGAGCGAGCGCCACCAGGTCGGCCTCGGCCTGACGACGGATGTCCTCGTCCTCGTCGACGACCACGTCGGGGGTGAGCATTCCCCCCACCCCCGCAGCGCGCGCCAGGGAGGCAAAGAACCGGTTGCTCGGCGTCGACGCCTCTTCCTCCTCGGTCAGGCTCTCCTTCGACGGCCCGCATCTATGGCTCGCCTCGCCCAACCCGCGCGCCGGCGAGGACGCTGCGGCGGCTGCCGCCTGGGCGCTGAATACCCGGTCGATGAATGGCAGCCCTAGGCGCTCCGCCAGCCTCGGCGCGATGGCGCTCCCGCCGGCGCCATAGGTCGCCGAGATGGTGACCACCGGTGCGAGCTCGGGCGGCGCCGGCGCGGGCGTGGATGGATCGGGCGGCGAGCTCACGGCCATGTACAGGTACTCCCCTCGACGTCAACAACACTAAGCGAGGGAGCCAGCCCGGCGAGGCCGTGGGTTTGGGCCACACTGAGGGACCGTGACCGCCTCCGCCAGCGCCGAGCTGGCCTCCATCCGCAACCTGAGCATCGTGGCTCACGTCGACCACGGCAAGTCCACGTTGTCGGACCGGATCCTCGAGTTGACCGGTGCGGTCAACGCCCGGGACATGCGCGAGCAGTACCTCGACTCGATGGACATCGAGCGCGAGCGGGGGATCACGATCAAGGCCCAGAACGTCCGGGTCAGCTGGAAGGGCCACACCATCCACCTGATCGACACCCCGGGACACGTCGACTTCGGCTACGAGGTCAGCCGCAGCCTGGCGGCGTGTGAGGGCGTCGTGCTGCTCGTCGACGCCGCCCAGGGGATCGAGGCGCAGACCCTCGCCAACGCCTACCAGGCCCTCGACAACGACCTCGAGATAGTGCCGGCGCTCAACAAGATCGACCTCCCCGCGGCCGACCCCGATCGATACGCAGCGGAGATCGAGGCGGTCCTCGGGGTTCCCGCCGACCAGATCCTGCGGATGTCGGCCAAGACCGGCGAGGGCGTGGCGGACCTCCTCGACGCGATCTGCGAACGAATCCCCCCGCCCAAAGGTGATCCCGACGCCCCGCTTCAGGGCCTGATCTTCGACTCCTATTACGATCAATACCGCGGGGTGGTCAGCGCGGTGCGGGTGTTCAACGGCACCCTGGTAAGCGGGTCGAGACTACGGTTCTTGCAGGCGCGGCGAACACACGACGTCGAGGAGATCGGGGTGCGAACGCCGCTACCCAGCCCGGTTGGAGCTCTCGGCCCCGGCGACGTGGGGTACCTGATCGCCGGTATCAAGGACGTCGGCGAGGCTCGCTCCGGCGAGACGGTCACCGACGCCGCCCGGCCCGCCGCGGAGCCCCTCGCTGGCTACCAGGACCCCAAGCCCATGGTGTTCTGCGGGCTCTACCCCCTCGACGGAGACGAGTTTGCCAACCTCCGGGAGGCGCTCGAGAAGCTGCGGCTCAACGACGCGTCGGTGAGCTACGAGCCCGAGACCTCGGGGGCGTTGGGCTTCGGCTTTCGCTGCGGTTTCCTGGGCCTTCTCCACATGGAGATCGTGCGCGAGCGCCTCGAGCGTGAGTTCGATCTCTCCTTGATAGCTACGGCGCCGAGCGTGGAGTACAAGGCCCACCTGACCGACGGGACCGTGGTCGAGGTCCACAACCCCTCCGACATGCCGGCCCCCCAGAAGCTCGAGTCGATCGAGGAACCGTTCCTGCAGGCGACCATTCTCGCCCCGACCGAGTACACCGGGGCCCTGATGGACCTCTGCCAGGGTCGTCGCGGGGAGATGCTGCGGATGGAGTACCTCTCTCCCGAGCGACTGGAGCTCGTCTACCGGATCCCGCTCGCGGAGGTGGTAATGGACTTCTTCGACGCGCTCAAGAGCCGCACGAAGGGCTACGCCAGCTTGGACTACGAGCCCGCCGGCTGGGAACAGGCAGACCTCGTAAGGATCGACGTGCTTCTCAACAACGTGGCCGTGGACGCGTTCAGCGCCATCGTGCACAAGTCGGCAGCCCAGGAGTACGGCAGGCGGATGACAGAAAAGCTCCGCACGCTCATCCCGCGCCAGATGTTCGACGTGCCGATTCAGGCCGCCGTGGGGGGCAGGGTGATCGCCCGCGAGACCGTTACGGCCAAGCGCAAGGACGTGTTGTCGAAGTGCTATGGAGGCGACATCACCCGCAAGCGCAAGCTGCTCGAGAAGCAGAAGGAGGGCAAGAAGCGGATGAAGAACATCGGCAGGGTGGAGGTGCCCCAAGAGGCGTTCATCGAGGCCCTTCGGCTCGACGAGTGATCGCTTGGTCGAACGCCTGGGCCTGGCACTCGGTATCGTGGAGTGCCAGCAATGCTCGATGATCGCAAGGCCGCCATCCTCCGAGCCGTGGTGGAGGAGTACATCCAGACCGCCCAACCGGTCGGTTCGGCCCACGTGGCGCGCAACCGCGATCTCCTCGTGTCGTCTGCGACGGTTCGAAACGACATGGGAGTGCTGGAGCGGGAGGGCTACCTGGTTCAGCCGCACACGAGCGCCGGCCGCATCCCAACCGACAAGGGCTATCGGTTCTTCGTGGACTCCCTGGACTCGCCCGGCCCCTTGGATCCCTCCCAAACCCAACAGGTCAGGAGCTTCTTCGCCAAGGCTCACGGCGAGCTGGAACGGATGCTGGCCGATACCAGCCGCCTGCTGTCCGGCCTCACCGATTACGCGGCGGTGGTGGTCAAACCCTCTGCTGATGTGGCGAGGATCCGCTCTGCGCAGTTGGTCGGGCTGGGGAGCCACACAGCTTTGATGGTGGTGGTGCTCTCCAACGGCTCGGTGGAGAAGCGAACCTTGGAGATCACCGAGCAGACCGGCGCCGCACACATGGCCGCGGCCTCGGCCCACCTCGGGGCACACCTCGACGGGCGGGCCTGGGAGCCGGCGCCGGCCGCGTCGAGCACCGGCGAGCACAAGGTGGACGACCTGGTGCGGCGTGCCGTGGCGCTCGTCGGGACCGGCTCTGGCGTCGAGGCGGAGCAGGTCTTTGTTGGCGGGGCCGCGCGGATGGTCTCGGCCTTCGACGCGGTCGACACGATCCGCCAGGTGCTCGGCATCTTGGAGCAGCAGTATGTGTTGGTCAGCCTGCTCAGGGACGTCATAGACCGAGGCCTCTCGGTCGCCATCGGGACCGAGCACGGGGTCCTGCCGCTGGCCGACTGCTCGATCATCGTGGCCCCCTACGAGGTCGAGGGTGAGCAGGTCGGCACCGTCGGCATCCTCGGTCCGACCCGCATGCACTACGAGCAGGCGTTGGCCGCCGTTGCCGTCGTGAGCAAGCGGCTGAGCCGGGCGCTCAGCGAGGGAACGTGAGAGGGCGAGGGCCCCGTGGCCGCTGCTGGAGCTGACGACTACTACGAGGTCCTCGGGGTGTCCCCCAACGCAACCGAGGAGGAGATGAAAAGGGCCTACCTGCGCTTGGCCCGGGAGCTGCATCCGGACACCAATCCCGGAGGCGACGGGGCCGAGGAGCGCTTCAAGCTGGTCAATCTGGCCTACGAGACGCTACGAGACCCCGAACGGCGCCGCCAATACGACATGTTCGGCCCAGACGCTGGCCGGGTGGGTGACCCGTTCTCGACCGGAGGCGGGCTCGGTGACCTGTTCGACGCCTTCTTCAGCGGCGGATTCGGCGGCGCCGCCGGGCGCGCCGGACGTCGTGGTCCGCGCCGGGGCGAAGACGCCGAGGTGGCGATGACCCTGGAGTTCGCCGAGGCGGTCTTCGGGGTCGGCCGGGAGCTGACGGTTCAGCTGCCGGCCACCTGCTCGACGTGCGGGGGCAGCGGGGCCCGACCGGGCACGACTCCTGTCACCTGCTCAACCTGCGGCGGGGCCGGGGAGGTCCGCCGAGTCCGTCAGTCGATCCTCGGCCAGATGGTGACTGCGAGTGCGTGCTCGCGCTGCGGCGGCACCGGTGAGGAGATCCCGTCGCCCTGCCCGGATTGCCGGGGAGAGGGGCGTCGGCGCGAGGAGCGATCGTTCGTGGTGGAGGTTCCCGCGGGGGTGGACGAGGGCTCGACCCTCCGGCTCAACGGTCGGGGAGCGTCCGGCCAGCGTGGCGGGCCGCCCGGTGATCTGTACGTGCACCTGCGGGTCAAGCACCACCCCACGCTCACCCGCCAGGGCTCGGATCTGCGCACCGACCTGCACGTCGCCACGACCCAAGCGGCCCTGGGCGCGGTGGTGGTGCTCGACACCATCGACGGCGTGGAGGAGCTCGAGATACCACCGGGCACCGCTAGCGGCCGGGAGCTGCGCCTGCGTGGGCAGGGAGTTCCACGTCTGCAAGGCCGGGGTCGCGGCGACCTGATCGTGACGGTGGTGGTCGACACCCTGACCGATCTCAACAAGACCCAGGAGGAGCTGCTTCGCCAACTCGCCGCCGAGCGGGGGGAAGC
>JBPCRR010000300.1:0-9302 GCA_050996645.1 Acidimicrobiales bacterium
ATCGCAGACCACGTGGAGGCTGTGGCCGCCGCCGGCGGCCCAGCCCGGCACCACGCATATGACCACCTTGGGCATGAACCGGATCAGCCGCTGTACTTCGAGGATGTGGAGTCGGCCCGTGTGCGCCGGCGCCGCTTGACCTCCCGCCGGCGAAGAGCCCGCGAGCGCTGCGGTGGTGTCGGCGGCGGAGTCGGCGTACTCGTAGCCCGCTCGACCGCGGATCCGCTGGTCCCCCCCCGAGCAGAACGCCCAGCCCCCGTCCCGCGGGGAGGGCCCGTTGCCGGTGAGCAGCACGCAGCCGACGTCGGAGCTCTGGCGGGCGTGGTCCAGCGCCTGGTACAGCTCGTCGACGGTGTGCGGGCGGAACGCGTTGCGCACCTCGGGCCGGTCGAAGGCCACCCTGACCGTGCCCGACCGCCGGGCACGGTGGTAGGTGATGTCGCTGAAGTCGAAGCCGGCGACCGGCTCCCAGGCGGCGGGGTCGAAGATCGAGGAGACCATCGCCGCTCACACTACGAGGAAGGCCTCGGCGACCCGCCCCGCGACCTCGCTCAGTGCACTCGAACCCGGGGGTCGAGCACCCCGTAGAAGGCGTCCACCACGATGTTGGCCACGATCACCGCGGCGGCGGCGATGATCACTATGCCGATGATCACCGGCAGGTCTTGGTTGGAGATGGCGTTGACGGCCGTGTACCCCAGGCCGGGCATCCCAAAGACGCTCTCGGTGACGATGGCGCCTCCGAGGAGGGTGCCGACGTCGATGCCGAACTGGCTGACCACCGGGGTCAGCGCCGCGCGCAGCGCGTGGCGATAGATCACCCTGCGCTCCGAGAGCCCCTTGGAGCGGGCGGTCCGTATGTAGTCCTCGCCGAGCACGTCGAGCATCGACCCGCGGGTGAGCCGGGTGTAGATGGCCGCCGAGACCAGCGCCAGGGTGAACCATGGCAGCACCAGGCTCTCGAACCACTTTCGGGGGCTCGCCGTCAGGTAGGTGTAGCCCGACCCCGGGAAGAAGTGGATCCCTGCCAGGGTCAACCTGAAGTAGAAGATATAGAGCAGCAGCAGGCCGAGGACGAAGGTGGGCAGGGAGTAGAAGAACAGCGCCATGAAGGTGGAGAGCCGGTCCCACACGGAGCGGGGTCGCACCGCCGCCAGGACGCCGGAGAGCACTCCGATGATCAGCCAGATCACCGCGGCCCCGAGCGCCAGCGACAGCGTGATCGGAAACGCCTCCTTGAGCACGGTGGTGACCGCCTGGCCGTGCTGGTAGGAATAGCCGAGGTCCCCGTGGAGCAAGCGGTCCAGGAAGCGCCAGTACTGCTTGTAGAGGGGCTGGTCCAGCTTCAGGCGGTGCAGCACCGCGGTGACCTGGTCCGGGGACGCCTGGCGGCCGGCGAGGCGGTGCGCGACGTTCTCGGGCCCAGGGCCGACGAAGAAGATCGCGAACACGATGACCGTGACGATCAGCATGACCAGCAGTCCGAGCAGGATCCGGCGGATTAGGAAGCGGGCCATCAGCTCCTCCTAGGAGAACAGCCGGTCAGAGCGGGGGTCGAGGGCGTCGCGGACCCCGTCGCCGAAGATGTTGAATGCCAGGGTCGTCAACAGCAGCGCCAGGCCGGGGAAGACCAGGAACCACCACTGGTGCTGGTAGTAACCCTGGGACTCGGCGATCATCTGACCCCAGTCAGCGGTCGGCGGGGGGATCCCGATCCCGAGGAACGACAGGGTCGCCTCGGTGACGATGCTGACCGGGATGAGCAGGGTGGCGTAGACGATGATCGGAGCCACCACGTTGGGCAGCATGTCGATGAACATGATCCGCCACGAGCTTGCCCCGAGCGAGCGCGCGGCTTCGATGTACTCCTTTTCGCGCAGGGTCAGCACATGACCGCGGATCACCCTGCAGACCGCCGCCCAGCTGAAGATCGCGATGGTGATGATCACTATCCGCAGACCGGGCCGGCTGATCGAAACCAGCGCGATCGCGAACAGCAGGAACGGGACCGATAGCACCACGTCCACCAGGCGGGCGATGACAGTGTCAACGAACCCGCCGAAGTAGCCCGCGATGAGGCCGAGCACGGCGCCGAGGGCGACGGTGAGCAGCGTCGCCACCACGCCCACGATCAGCGAGATGCGCGTCCCGTAGGCGGTCCTGACGAGCAGGTCGCGGCCCTGGTCGTCGGTTCCGAGGAGGAATGTCCGCCCTGGGCCAACTGGCAGCCCCTGGGGCGTCAGCCCCGCAGGATGGTCGCGGAACTGCTGGTTGACACCGTGGCCGGTGATGCCCGCGAAAACCGATGCGAAGATCGCTACGAGGAGGATCACGAGGATCACCGCCAGCGAGATCATGGCCGCCTTGTCCCTCCGGAGGCGCTCGAAGGCGAGACGCCACGGGCTTCGCCCTTCGATGATCTTGGCGGCCTCCCCCTCGGGGGGCGGCGGGCCTGCCGCTTCGGCGCCCGGAGTCGCCTCGACGATCCCGCCGGAACTGACGCTCATGGACCCGTCCTCTCGGTCGGCGCTGCACTCTCGGCCGGCGCTGGGCTCCCGGCCTGCGTTGGACTCTCAGCAGCCGAGCCCAGGGGGGCCACGTAGGAGCCCGCGGGCTCGACGATGCGCGCCTCTTCGCTTATCGCAGGGCGGGCCTGGCTGAGGTCCTCGCCGGGCTCAACCGGGTAGTGGCAGGCGGTCAAGTGGCCACCCTTGTCCGCCCCCCGCTGCACCAAGGCCGGCTCCTCCGACACGCAGCGTGGCTGCGCCTTCGGGCAACGCGGGTGAAAGCGGCAACCTGAAGGAGGGTTGATCGGCGACGGCACGTCTCCGACCAGGATGATCCGCTGGCGCTGGTCGGCGAGCTTGGGGTCCGGGGTGGGAACCGCCGACAAAAGAGCCGTCGCGTAAGGATGCCGAGCGGTGACGTAGAGGTCCTCCACCGGCGCCAGCTCGACAACTTGGCCGAGGTACATCACCGCCACCCGGTCGCTCACGTGGCGCACGACCGAGAGGTCGTGCGCGATGAATATGTAGGTGAGCTTGAACTCGGACTGCAGGTCGGCCAGGAGGTTGATGATCTGGGCCTGGATCGACACGTCCAGGGCGGAGACCGGCTCGTCGCAGATGATCAGCTTGGGCCGCAGCGCAAGCGCGCGGGCGACCCCTATGCGCTGGCGCTGACCTCCGGAGAACTCAGCGGGGAACCGGTTGTAGTGCTCAGGATTGAGGCCCACCCGCTCCATCACGTCCTGGACCCGCTTCTTGCGGTCGGCTCCGTCGGCGACCCCGTGGATGGCGAAGGGGTCGCCGATGATGGACCCCACACGGCGTCGCGGGTTGAGGGAGCCGTAGGGGTCCTGGAAGATCAGCTGCATCTCGCGCCGCAGCGGGCGCAGCTGACGCGGCGACAGCTTCGAGATGTCCCGGCCGTCGAAGACGACCTGCCCCGAGGTCAGGTCGAACAGCCTGGCGATGCAGCGGGCGAGGGTCGACTTGCCGCATCCGGTCTCGCCCACCAACCCGAGGGTCTCGCCCCGCCGGACCCGGAAGCTGACCCCGTCGACGGCGTGCACCTTCTCGCGGCTTCGGTGCAAGATGCTGCCGGACTGCACGGGGAAGTGCTTGACAACGTTGTCCAACGAGACCAGCACGTCGGGGTCCCCGGCAAGGGGCATCACCTCGCCGGAGCTGGCAGTGGTTCCGACCCCCGTCACCCTCAGGGCTCCGTCGCCGAGGAGGCCAACGACTCGCCGATCACCTTGACCCGCAGCGCTTCGCGCTCCGCGACCTTTCGGGGCAGCCAGCACGCGGACACGTGGCCGGGGTGGTCCTCCACCTCCATGAGCGGTGGCTCCTCGATCCGGCACTGGGGCATCACGTAGGGACAGCGCGGGCTGAACTTGCAACCCGCCGGGAGGTTGATGAGGCTCGGCGGCTGGCCGGGGATGGGCCGCAGGCGGGTGCGCTCGCCGCCGTAGGCGGGGAGCGACTGCAGCAGACCCTCGGTGTAGGGATGGTGGTTCTGGAAGAACAGGTCGAAGCGGCCGGCCTGTTCCATGGCCGTGCCGCCGTACATGACCACCACGTCGTCGGCGACCTCCGCGATCACGCCCAGGTCGTGGGTGATGAGGATTATCGCGGTGCCGAATTCCTCCTGGACCCGCTTCATGACCTGGAGGACCTGGGCCTGGACGGTCACGTCGAGCGCGGTGGTGGGCTCGTCGGCGATCAGCAGCGCCGGGTTGAGGGCCATGGCCATGGCGATCATGGCGCGCTGGCGCATGCCTCCTGAGAACTGGTGCGGGAAGTCGTCCACCCGCCGGTCTGGCTGGGGAATCCCAACCATGCGGAGCAGGTCCACCGCCCGGGCCCTCGCGGCACCCTTGGAGGTGTCGGGCTGGTGCTCCCGGATCATCTCGACTATCTGCCATCCCACCCGGTAGTAGGGGTGCAGGCTCGAAAGCGGGTCCTGGAATATGACCCCGATCTTGGAGCCGCGGACCTTGCGCAGCTGCTTGTCGTTCATGGCGAGCAGGTCCTGGCCCTCGAACAGAGCCTGGCCGCTCACCCGGGCACCGCGCGTGAGGCCCACGATCGTCTGGGTCGAGACGCTCTTGCCTGACCCGGACTCGCCGACTATGCCGAGTGTCTTGCCCCTCTCGACGGTGTAGGACAGGCCGCGAACGGCTTGGACCACACCGTCGGGTGTGTTGAACGACACGTGGAGATCACAAATCTCCAGTAGCGCCACCGCGTCCTCCCTTCACGGGTCACTTGGCCTGGTGACCGAGCCAGGGCAATGTCCCCCGGCCCGGATTCTACAGCGTGGACGGACGCCGCCCGCCGAGGCGGGCGGCCTCCATCCAGTGCTGCTGGTTGAAGCCGGCTCTAGCTGGACAGCCAGACGTTGGCCGGGTCGAACTGCTCGTAGGCCGCTATGTAGATGGTGTTGTGCACCTGGGTGCCGTGCACCAGCGGCTGGTTGGGGTCGGTGATCGGGAAGATCGCAGCCTGCTTCATGGTCTCCACGTCGGCCTGGTGCCAAAGCTTGGCCGCGTCGGCCGAGGTGGTGGCTTGGGTGGCCTGGTCGATGAGCCCGTTGAGCGTCGGGTCGTTGAACAGCCCGTAGTTGCTGGAGGTCGGCGGGAGGACCCGGCCGTCGAACAGCGGCAGGAAGAACGACGAGGCGGCGTCGCCGTACCAGTCGGGGCCCCATCCTGCGAGCGACAGGTCCCACACGCCCTGCTTGGCCACCGTGGGCTTCTGCAGGTACTTGGTGTAGAAGTCGGCGTTGGGCACGCCCACTCCCTGGACCGTGATGCCCAGCTGACCGAGGTCGGATTGGATCGTCTGGAAGGCCTTGTTGCTGCTGCTGGAGGCGGGCCGGTACAGGAACTTGAGGGTGAACCCGTTCGGGAAGCCAGCGGCAGCGAGCATCTGCTTGGCCTTCGTAACGTCGTAGGGGTACGCGTCGTACGTGGGAGCCGAGCCGACGATGCCGGGAGGAAGCACCTGGGTAAGCGGCGGCGAGACCTGCGGTCCGCCGAAGTCCTGGATCAGGTGGTCCCGGTTGAGCGCGTACTCCAACGCCTGGCGCACCTCGACCTTGCCCAGAGCCCCGCCGTTGTTCGGGGACTGGGTGTTGAACAGCACGTAGGGGTTGGTGGCGTACTCGCTCTGCAGGCTCAGACGTGGGTCGTTGAGCAAGCTCGGCACCGAGCTCGCCGCCACGCCGGTGTCGAAGCTCATGTCGGCCTGGGGGGTGTTGGTCAAGATCTGCTGCAAGACGGCGGCCTGGCTGCCGGTCTCGTTGATCTTGACCGCGTCCACGTACGCCTTGCGCACCGGGTCGGTGCTCGGGTTCCACGCCGGGTTGCGCACGAAGTTGAGCGTCTTGGCGGGGTCATAGCTCTGGATCTGGTACGGGCCATCCGACAGCGTGTGCTGTGCGAAGTCGTTGCTCGCCGGCACGTAGTTGAGGAACTCGACCGGTGCGGGCGAGAAGGCCGGCAGGGTGAGCACGTCGGTGAAGAACGACGCCGGGTGGGTCAGCTGGAACACCACCGTGCGGTCATTGCTCGAGTCGACCGAAACGCCTTGGATCTGGTTGTTTTGGATGTAGGACTTCATGGCGTTGGCGTCGGTCGCCGAGACCGCCTGGAAGCCGGTGGCCGGAGTCGAGCCGGAGGCCGAGTTGCCACAGAAGGTGGCATAGCCGACGATAAGCGAGCTGAAGTCGGGCTGTCCGCCAAAGGGCTGGGCAGGGTTGCATTGGCGCTTGACGCCGGTCACCACGTCAGCCGCGGTCACCTGACGGGGCGGGCTGGTGTTCCACATGGCGCCCTGGCGGATGGTGACCTTGTAGGTCTTGCCGTCGGCGCTGATGTTGGGCATCCCGGTGGCGAGGTCGGGGACGACGGTGGTGGTCTTGCCGGTGACCGCCGGGTAGGTGTACAGCTGGCGGCTCCAGAGGCGCAGGGCCAGGTAGCCGATCGCGTAGTAGGAGACGTTCGGGTCCATGTAGTCGACGTCGCCGACGCCGAGCATGGTCAGGGTCCCGCCCTTGACGGGGGTACCGGCGTTGTTGTCGGCGTACTTCTGATTGGGCGGTGCTCCCGCGCCGGGGGCTGTGGTCGCTGTGGCGCCCCCTGTGCCGCTGGGCTTGCTGCTCCCGCCGCAAGCCGCTGCCACCAGTGCTATGGACACCAAGCCGGTGGCCAGAATCGATGTTCGCCTCAAGCGTCGCACTCGAGACCTCCTGTTTCTAATGACTGCCACGAGTGGCCGTCGCCGATGTAATTTCCTCCACCCTTCGGTGGCAGCCTGCTGTGTCTCCCCGATGTCGTTCGGGCACCCGTCACCTATTGGAGCCGGATCGCCAGGATGACTGTAGTGAAAGCGAAGACCACCGCGCACAAAATCGTGGCACGGTCCAGGTTGCGCTCGACCACCGTTGAACCGGCGGCCGCCGACCCCAACCCGCCACCGAACATCTCCGACAGGCCGCCTCCCTTGCCACTGTGCAGCAGCACCATCACTATGAGTGCGATTGACACGGCGACGTGGATGGCGATGATGGTGCCGGTCAGCATGTTGCGGTGATCTCCTCCAGTGCCGCTCGCGCCCGGGGTACGAAGCAGCGGGACGCAACATAGCAGTATCCGTTCGCTGCATCGAGACGCCCGATCAACTAGGCGGGCTCACTGCGAAGACGAGTGCCACGCGGCGACAATCTTCGCGAACTCCTCGGCGTCGAGGCTGGCGCCTCCCACCAGCGCCCCGTCGACGTCGGGCTGCGCCACGAGCTCGTCGACGTTCGACGACTTCACCGAGCCGCCGTACTGGAGGCGCACCGATGCGGCCGCCGCCGCGCCGTGCTCGCTGCGCAGCGTATCTCGGAAGGCAACGCACACGGCCTGGGCGTCGCCGCCGGTGGCGTTACGACCGGTGCCTATCGCCCAAATCGGCTCGTAAGCGACGACCAGCGTCCCGACGGCTTCGGCGGAGAGCCCGGCGAGCCCGGCTCGCAGCTGGGCGAGCACCTTCGCCTCGGTGGTACCTGCCTCGCGCTCCTCGAGCGTCTCTCCCACACAAAGGATCGGCACCATGCCGCTCTCGAGCACGGCTCGCACCTTGCGGTTGGCGGTCTCGTCGGTCTCGGCGAAGTACTGGCGGCGCTCTGAGTGGCCGACTATCACATAGCGCACCTGGAGCTTGGCCAGCATCGGCGGACTGACCTCCCCTGTGAAGGCGCCCTTGTCCTCCCAGTGCACATCCTGGGCGCCGAGGGCCATCGGGATCCCCTCAGCGTCGAGGAGGGTCTGCACTGACCGAAGGGCCGTGAAGGGCGGGTGGATCGAGACCTCAGAGTCCCGCTCCCTGACAGGCTTGAGGCTGAACGCGAGCTTCTGCACGAGGTTGATCGCGTCGAGGTGGGTGAGGTGCATCTTCCAGTTGCCCGACACCAGTGGCCTCCTCCTGCTACCGGTCACCGGGGCTTCCTGGTCACCGAGGTTCCTGTCACCTGGCGTTCCTGGGTCATCTGCGACTCGCACTCTGCCGCAGAGCATCGAGGCCCGGTAGGTCGCCCCGCTCGATCATCTCCAGCGATGCGCCTCCTCCGGTGGAGAGGTGGTCGACCCGGTCGGCCAGCCCGAACGCCGCGAGGGCGCTGGCGCTGTCGCCTCCGCCGACAACCGTGAACGCGCGACTGGACGCGACCGCTTCGGCCACGGCGGCGGTCCCCGCCGCGAAGCGTGGGTCTTCGAAGACACCCATCGGGCCGTTCCACAACACCGTGGCCGCCGCGGCGATGGTGTCGGCAAACTCGGCCGCCGTTCCGGGCCCGATGTCCAGGCCAACCCAGCCCTCGGGAACCTCCACGCCCACCTGGCGTACCTCCCCGGTGGGCGCGTGGCCGGGCCCAAAACAGCCGCCGGGGCTGAGCACGGTGAGGTCGCTCGGCAGGAGGATCGGCTTGCCTGCCTCGAGCAGCCGCCTGCAGGTGGCCAACATGTCCGGCTCGAACAGCGATGCGCCGACCCCATGGCCTGCGGCGGCGAGGAACGTGAAGCACATGCCCCCGCCGACCACGAGCTGGTCCACCCGATCGAGCAGCGCTTCGATGACGCCGAGCTTTTCGCTCACCTTCGACCCGCCGAGGACCGCCACAAACGGCCTCTTCGCGCCATGGAGCAGGCCTTCGAGGACCTCGACCTCGCGCGCCAGCACCCTGCCGCCCGCCGAGGGCAGGTGCCGCGGCGGCCCGACTATGGACGCGTGCGCGCGGTGCGCTGCACCGAACGCGTCGTTGACGAACAGGTCCTGGCCGGCGACCAGCTCGGTGACCAGGGACTCGTCGCCGGCCTCCTCACGTGGGTCGAAGCGCAGGTTCTCCAGCAGCTCGACCCGATCTGGCAGTTCGACCCGATCCGGCTGGGCGCCCGCCGACTCGAGGAGGGATGCGAGGCGCTCGCGCACTGGCTCCATCGAGTACCTCGCATCGGGCCGTCCTTTGGGGCGCCCCAGGTGGCTGCACACCGTCACTTTCTCCGACCCCTGGTCCAGCAGCCACTGGAGGGTCGGGACGGTCATGCGGATGCGGAGGTCGTCGGTGATCTCGCCGTCCGCCATGGGCACGTTGAAGTCGGCCCTGACGAGGACCCGCCGGCCCGAAACCTCGGGCAGGTCCTCCAGGACCGGCACCCCCGACAAGGGCGATCAGCCCTGGTTGGCAGCGCCGACCAAGCGTGCCAGGTCCACCAGGCGGTGGGAATACCCCCACTCGTTGTCGTACCAGCC
>JBPCRR010000353.1:0-4956 GCA_050996645.1 Acidimicrobiales bacterium
CTGGGGACCCCGCCGCGGTGGCGGCCGCGGCGAACGCCCTTGGTTGGCCGGTCCTGGCTGACCCGCGGTATGGCTGCAGGGTGCCGGGGCCGGCCGTGGTGGTCGCGGCGGCCGACGCCATTCTGCGGGTGCCCGTGATCGCAGGCGGGCCAGACTGGCGACCCGACGTGGTCGTGCGGCTCGGTTCGCCGTGGGCGTCGAAGGTGCTCGGCGAATGGCTGGCAGGTCTGGGCCAGGGGCTGCACCAGGTCCTGGTCGACCCCTACGGGCGGTGGGCGGACCCCGGCCGACAGGTGAGTGAGGTGATCGTCGCCGACCCAACGGAGGTCTGTCTCGCACTGGCGGCCTCGCCGACCTCGGAGCCGAAGCGGGAGTGGCAGCAGCAGTGGGCGACCGCGGAGGAACTGGCGCAGGGGGCGATCACATCATCACTCTCGGCCGCCGGCGGTGACGCGAGCGAGCCCGCGATCGCGCGCGCGGTGGTGGCGGCGGTGCCGGACGGGGGCACCTTGATGGTGTCGTCGTCCATGCCGGTGCGCGACGTCGAGTGGTACGGCGCCCCGCGCGCGGGCCTGCGGGTGCTGGCCAACCGGGGTGCCAACGGTATCGACGGCGTGGTCTCGACCACCCTCGGTGTCGCGCTCGCCGGGGCGTCGCCCACGGTCGGGCTGGTCGGGGACCTGGCATTCTTCTACGACGCTGGAGCGCTGCTGTGGGCGGCCGAGCGCGAGTTGGACTGCACGTTCGTGGTGGTGGACAACGACGGCGGCGGGATCTTCTCGTTTCTCCCCCAGGCGACCCAAATGCCGCCCGAGCGGTTCAAAAGGCTGTGGACCACGCCGCACCGGGGTAACCCCGGCGCGTTGGCGGCGGCTTACGGCGTGGTGGCGGATCGGGTGGGCTCCGCCTCGCAGGTGGCGGAGGTGGTCCGCGTCGGGGGCAAGGGTGTGCGCGTCGTGGTGGTGAAGAGCGAGGGCGCGGACAACGTGGCTTGGCACGACCGAATCCACGCGGCGGTAGCTGCCGCCTTGGGCGAGAGGTTCAGGGCCTGACCAGGGCTGCGAGGAGGGCTTGCAGCTTCAGCTGGGTCTCGGCGAGCTCGGCGTCTGGATCGCTGCCGGCGACGACGCCGACGCCGGCGTAAAGGGTGGCGTGTGCCCTCTCCACTTGGGCGGAGCGGATCCCGACGGCCCAGCGCCCGTCGCCGGCGGCGTCGACCCAGCCGACGGGGCCGGCGTAGCAGCCCCGGTCGAAGCCCTCGACAGCCTGGAGGTACTTCACCGCCTCGGTGGTCGGGGTGCCGGCGACCGCCGGCGTCGGGTGGACCCCGGCCACCAGCTCCAGCGCGCTCGGGAGGCGTCCATCGGTCGGCGCCAGGCGGCCGGTGATCGCGGTGACGAGGTGGGATACGTTGCGTAGTCCGAGCACCGAGGGCGTCGCCGGCACGTCGAGTGATTCGCACAGCGGCGCCAAGGCGCCGGCCAGGGTGTCCACCACGAACTGGTGCTCCTGGCGGTCCTTCGCCGACCCCAGGAGCCCGGCCACGAGCGCGTCGTCGGAGGCTGAGTCGCCGCTGCGGGCGACGGTGCCCGCCATTGGATGGCTGGCAACCGCGGCGACGCGGCGGCTCATCAGCAGCTCGGGGCTGGCGCCGATGAAGCCACCGATGGAGAAGACCATGCACGAGGGGTAGAGCGCGACAAGGCGTTGGAGGACATCGGGGATCACAAACGGGCGATTGGCGCTGACCTCCACCCGTCGGGCGAGGACCACCTTGTCCAGCTCGCAGGCCTCGATGGCGCCCACTGCGTCGGCGATCAGCCTCCGCCATGCGGCGTGCGGCAGGGGGGAAGACAGTTCGAAGCCATCGGGTGCTTCACCGGCGGGGGAGGCCACCGGAGGCGGTTCGTCGGTGGCGCCGGCGGGACCGATGGTCGTCACCCACGCCCGCCCCCGCGAGCGGCCGAACACCTTGCGCGGAACGACCAGGTGTCCCCGCGATGCCGGGTCGAAGGGCAGAGCCCCGATCGCGATGGCTCCGCAGCCAGGGAGCCCAACCTCGTCGTCGACCTCGATGCCCGACAGCGCCTCGCCGACAGCTCCGACGTCGGCCATCCCTCCTCGCAGCTCGATGCGGACCGCCTCGCCAACGCCGGCCAGACAGGTCTCCTCGTCGCGCCAGAACAACCCGCCGCTAGCGAGAAGGTCGCGCGGCTCGTCGAGGGGGGCCGTGCGCGCCACCAATCGGGCGGTCATCACGAGCGCCGGGTGCCGGTTATGAGCTGGGTGATCCCGCCGGTGAGCCGCCGGCGCGCGACCGACTCGAACCCAGCGCGGCGCAACTGCTCGAGCAGCTCCGCCGGGGCGGGCAGGTAGGCGACCGACTTGGGCAGGTACCGGTAGGCCGCCCCGTCCGACAGCGCCGCGCCGATGAGCGGCACGACCCGCCCGAAGTAGACCTGGTGACCGGCGTGCAACAGCGGGTTGGTTGGGCTATCCACGTCGAGCAGAGCCACCCGGGCACCGGGGCGCAGGACCCGCGCGAGCTCGGCGAACAATGGCTCGAGGCCGACCAGGTTGCGGAGGGCGAAGCCGCTCACTGCGCCGTCGAAGGAGTCGTTGCTGAAAGGAAGCGCCAGTGCGTCGCCCTGCACCAGCGGCGCCTCTGCCCGGGCGTGCGAGAGCATTCCCGAGGACATGTCGATGCCGACGGGCCGGAAGCCGGCGCTGGCCAGATCCCGGCAGAGGTCCCCCGTCCCGCACGCCACGTCCAGCACTGTCGCTCCGGGGCGCAGGGCCAATACCCGCACCGCCAGCCGGCGCCAATGCCGGTCCAACCCGAAGGTCATCAACCTGTTGACCAGGTCGTAACGCGGGGCGATGGTGTCGAACATGGCCCGCACGGCACGGGCCTTTTCATCACCTCTAGGCAGTGCTTCAGGGCCCCCGGAGGGCGGGCTCACTCGTAGAAGCGAAATAGCCACTCGGCCACGCACACGGGCTTGGTGCCCCCGTCGATCTCGAAGGTCAGCTCCTCGCTCACCTGAACTCCTCCAGCGACGTCCTCCACGCTTAGGAGCTTGGCCCCCACCCGCAGCCTCGAGCCGACCGGCACCGGGGCGGGGAAGCGGACCTTGTTGAGCCCGTAGTTGATCCCCATCGACACCCCGCCGATCGCAACCACCTCCGCTATCAGCACCGGAGCCAGCGACAGGGTCAGGTAGCCGTGGGCGATGGGCCCGCCGAAGGGGCCCGTCTTGGCGCGCTCCACATCCACGTGGATCCACTGGTGGTCACCGGTCGCGTCCGCGAACAGGTTGACCTGCTCCTGGGTCACCTCGTGCCACTCGCTGAACCCGAGGTGCTCGCCCACCTTGGCCCGCAGGCCCGCTATGCCGTCGATCTTGGTTGTCATGACCTGGAGGCTAGGGCCATGGTTACTTCAAGCGAAACCAGGTCTTTTGGTACTCCCGGCTCTGAGGGTGCAGCAGCACGGCCACGAGAGCGATCTCGAACAGCAGGCTGATGAAGGTCGCTCCGAAGCGCCCGGTGGCGATCAGCACCAGTGGGAGCACCGCGACGGCGACGCCGAGCCAGTATCCCCACTTCCGCTCGTTGGCGATCCCGAAGCCCGCGGCTATGGAGCCGATCACCAACACGGTGCCTAAGGGGACCCAGAAGACCTCGCCCGACAACAGGCCGAACGCGGCGTTGATGTACATGACGATCGTGGCGATCTGCAGAGTCTGGGGCTGGGTCCGGTCGAGCCACCTCGTGCGCATGGCGCTCAGTTTGGCACCGCGAAGGGGACGCCGGCCAACACCCTCGCTTCGCCGATGCTCACGGTCTTGCCGGCAAGCTGGCCGCACGCCGCGTCGATGTCAACCCCGCGGTTGCGCCGGATGGTCGCGTTGACCCCGAGCGAAGTCAGCTCGTCGCGGAAGCGTCGAACCCCGGCGGGTGGGGTGCCACGCACCGCGTAGCCGGGTGTCGGGTTGAGCGGGATCAGGTTGACGTGGGCGAACACCGGCCGCGCCAGCTCGGCGAGCTCGGCTGCGTCGGCGGAGCGGTCGTTGACGCCGTGGATCAGCGCCCACTCGAAGCTCAGCCGGCGACCCTTGGCGGCCAGGTAGTGGCGGCAGGCCGACATCAACGCGCCGAGGGGGTAACGGCGGTTGATCGGCACCAGGCGGGTGCGCAACTCGTCGTTGGCCGCGTGAAGCGACACCGCGAGGTTGACCGGCAGGGCCTCCTCGGCGAGACGGCGGATGCACGGCACGATCCCAACGGTCGAGATCGTCAGGTGGCGTGCCGAGAAGCCCAGGTCGTCGTGCAGCCGTTGGACCGCTGCCCAGGTGCTGTCGAAGTTGGCTAGAGGCTCGCCCATCCCCATGAAGACCACGTTGGACACGCGGCGGGAGGAGAGGCGGCCTTCGCGGATGGCGGCGACGACCTGTTCAACGATCTCGCCGGCACTGAGCTGTCGGCTGAAGCCGGCCTGACCCGTGGCGCAGAACTGGCAGGCCATGGCGCAGCCCGCCTGGCTCGACACGCAGACCGTGGAGCGCCCGGGGTAGTGCATGAGCACCGTCTCGATCGCCGCGCCGCCGTCGATGCGCCAGAGCCACTTGATGGTGCGCCCGTCGCTCGATTCGAGCAGGCGTTGCTCGGTGAGCGCGGGTGGGAGCGCGGCGTCCAGCCGTCCGCGGAGCGCGCCAGGCAGCTCGGTCATCTCCAGCGGCCGCTTGGCTTGGGCGTGCAGGCCCCGCCAGACCTGTTCCACGCGATAGCGGGGCTCCCCGTCCATGAGCTGGGCGAGCCCCTCGTGACCGAGGTCGTAGGGGCTCGCCATCGCCTCAGGGTACCGGCGGGGGAGGCGCCTCGATCAGCGAGGACAACACCACCGTGCTCGTGGTGCGGGCGACGTGGGGGTCGGTCCTGATGCGCTCGAGGACC
>JBPCRR010000031.1:0-4141 GCA_050996645.1 Acidimicrobiales bacterium
GTGCCGGCCCGCGCCCAGGGACGGTGGTCCCTGGTCTCACGGGAGCTCGGCGAGGTGCCGACGACGCCCGAGGCGGCCGCCGCCGCGGGCTTGGCGGTGGCCGCGCTGCTGCTCGAGCGCCATGGGGTCCTCACGAGGGAAGCGGTGCGCGCCGAGGGGGTACCGGGCGGCTTCGCCGGGCTGTACCCGGTGCTTCGCGCGATGGAGGAGGCAGGCCGAATCAGGCGCGGTTACTTCGTGGCCGGGATGGGGGGATCGCAGTTCGCGCTCCCCGGTGCGCTCGAGCGCCTGCGGGGGGCGCGAGAGCCCGTCAGCCCGGCGCCGGGAGCTGCGGGCCCCGAGGTGACGGTCCTCGCTGCCACGGATCCCGCGAACGCCTACGGGTCGAGCCTTCCGTGGCCGGTCAAGGGGCCCAGCCGCGTGGCGGGGGCGTACGTCGTGTCGGTGGCAGGGGTGGCCAGCCTGTTCGTCGAACGAGCCGGCCGCTCTCTCGTCCCCCTCCGCTCCTTCAGCGGATGCGGCGCCGGCGGCGGCGGCGGCGGGTGGGAGACGGCTGCTGTACGGGCGTTGACGGCGTTGGTCGCGGCCGGTAGGTGGTCGCGCCTCGTGGTGCTGCGCTACCCCGAGGAGCTGGCCGACACGCTGCGAGCGGAGGGTTTCGTCGCCACGCCGAAGGGGCTTTCTCTCTATTCCTGAGGGCGACACCATCTGGCGCAGCGCGCTGACCCTGCGGTGGCTGGTGGGGCGGCAGGTCACCGCAGCGCGGGGCGCCGGCGGGCGGCCCGAGGGACTCGTCGGCGCAACGGTGGAGGCCGTGGAATCGAGGGGGAAGCACCTGCTGATTCGCTTCTCGGGCGACGTCGTGTTGCACACCCACATGGGAATGACCGGGTCGTGGTACGTGCAGCTGAGGGGCGAGCCGTGGCGCAAGCCCGCCGGCCAGGCCCGATTGGTGATCGAGGCCGGCGAGCACGAGGCGGTGTGCTTCGCGGCTCCGGTGGTCGAGATGCTCGCTGGCAGGGAGCTTGTGACGCACCCGGTGCTCCGCCGGCTGGGCCCTGACGTTTTGCTGCCCGGGGCGGCGGAACCGGGGGAGGTGGTGGCCCGCGCCCGCGCCAGGGCAGGCGAGTCGGCGACGATCGGCGAGGCCCTGCTCGACCAACAGGTGGTGTCGGGGATCGGCAACATCTTCCGGTGCGAGGCCCTGTTCCTCCGCGGCATGGCGCCGGCGACGTTGGTGAAAGAGCTCGGCGACGAGGAGCTGGTGGAGGTGTTCGCGACCGCGTCGCGGCTGATGCAGTCGAGCGCGCGCGGCCCCAGGGGTTTCAACAGGAGCTTCGGTCCCGGCGGCCAAGGGCCGTGGGTGTACCGGCGATCCGGGAGGCCCTGCCGGCGTTGCTCGACCCTGGTACGCCGGGCGGTCCTCGGCCGCCATGCACGGGGCGTGTATTGGTGCCCCACGTGCCAGCCGCCCGGATGAGGCCGGGCGCCTACAGTCTCGGGGCGTGCTGACGGTTAGCCATGCCAGAGAAGCCAACCAGGAGCTGGTGGCGGCCCTCGGCCGGTTGCTCCCGCAGCTTTCGGCGAGCGCGCCGGTGCCGACGGCCGCACAAGTGGAGGAGATGGTCGACTCGCCGGCGACGATCGTCTTCGTGGCCCGTGACGGGGCGGACGGCCCCATAGTCGGGACCCTCACCTTGGCCCACTTCCGCACCCCGACAGGGGTCCGGGCGTGGATCGAGGACGTTGTGGTGGACGCATCGGTGCGCGGCCGCGGCGGCGGCGAGGCACTCACCCGAGCTGCCATCGAGGCAGCCGCCGGGCTGGGTGCTCGCACGGTCGAGCTAACCTCACGTCCTTCGCGGGAGGCGGCGAACCGGCTGTACCAGCGCATGGGGTTCCAGCTCCGGGAGACCAACCTGTACCGCTACGACGTGCCCGCCGGGGGGAGGCGATGACCCGCCTCGACGGCAGGGTGGCGCTGGTCACCGGTTCGAGCAGCGGCATCGGTGCTGCCATCGCGGGGGCGCTTTCGGCCGAGGGCGCCCACGTGGTCGTCAACTCGCGGTCGTCGGTCGCCGCCGGCGAGGAGGTGGCGCGCGACGTCGGGGGGACCTACCTCCAAGCGGACGTGTCGGACCCGGACGGCGCGAGGGACCTCGTGGCGAGGGTCGTCGCCGAGAGCGGCCGTCTCGACATCCTGGTCAACAACGCCGGCACCACCCGCCTGATCCCGCACTCCGACCTCGAAGCGGCCACGGCGGAGGTCTGGGCGGAGCTGTACGCGACGAACGTCATAGCGCCATTCGTGCTCACCACAGCGGCGGCTCCCCATCTTCGGGAGGCGCCGGGTGGGGGCTCGGTTGTCAACATCGGCTCCCTTGCGGGCGTTCGCCCGGTCGGCTCGTCGATCCCGTACGCCGCGAGCAAGGCCGCTCTTCACCACCAGACCCGCTTGCTGGCGAAGGTCCTCGGGCCGGGGGTGAGGGTCAACGCGGTGGCCCCGGGGCTGGTGGACACCCCCTGGACCGCCGACTGGTCGGAGCTGCGGGCTGGGGTCGAGGCGGTGAGCCCGATGCGACGCTCGGGGCGCCCCGAAGACGTGGCCCACCTGGTGTTGGCCCAGGTGACCTCGAGCTACCTGACCGGGCAGGTCTGGGTGATCGACGGGGGGATGAGCCTGGTCGTCTGAGGCCAGAGCCGGGCGCTTCGCTCAGGCTTCGGGGCCGAGCTCCTCGACCTCGAGCAACGTGAAGCCGTCGATGACCGTGCGCAGCACCTGCTGAGCCACCCGGGGGTCCAACCCCTCCTCTTTTGCCCACTCGGCGATCTGGGCCAGCATCCGGTCCTCACGCGCCCTGTCGACGACCCCCATGTGGTGCCGGCGCTTGTAGACCATGACCTGATCAACCAACTGGGAGCGCTCGGCGAGCAGCGACACGAGCCGGCGGTCCACCCGGTCGATCCGGTTGCGGATGTCTTCGAGGTCCACCTCGGCGTCAGGGTCCATGCCCCGATCATGGCGTAGCCGACCCCGGCGCGCGTGCCCGGCCTCCGCTGGACCGGTGTTGGCCGGCGGGAGATACGATGCGGTGCAAACTGAAGCGTTCACGTACCCCGAGGGGGAGCAGTGGCTGATTCCATCACCGTCACCGACAATCGCAGCGGCGAGTCAGTCGAGATCCCCATACACGACGGGGGCATCTCGGCGGAAGAGATGCGCAAGCTGCTTCCCGGGACCTGGTTCTACGACCCAGCGTTCATGACCACGGCCATGACGGCCAGCTCGATCACCTACCTCGACGGCGAGGCGGGGATCCTGCGGTACCGGGGGTACCCCATCGAGCAGCTCGCCGAGAAGTCCACCTACTTGGAGGTGGCCTACCTGCTCGTCTACGGCGAGCTCCCGACCTCGGCGCAGCTGGACACCTGGACCAACGACATCCGCTATCACACCTACATCCACGAGAACTTCCGCAAGCGGTTCCTCGACGGCTTCCACTACGACGCCCACCCCATGGGGATGCTGCTGTCGGCCATTGGGGCCCTCTCCACGTTCTACCCCGAGGCCAAGCAGATCCAGGAACCCGAGATCCGGCGCAAGCAGATCGTGCGCCTGATCGCCAAGGTGCCGACCCTCGCGGCCGCGGCCCACCGCTTCAGCATCGGAATGCCCTTCGTCTTCCCGGACAACTCGCTTTCTTTCCCCGAGAACTTCCTTTCGATGATGTGGAAGGTCGCCGAGCCGCGCTACGAGGCCGACCCGGCGCTTGCCAGGGCGCTCGACGTGTTGTTCATACTCCACGCCGACCATGAGCAGAACTGCGGGACCCGTGCCATGCGGACGGTCGGGTCGTCCCACGCCGATCCCTACTCGGCGGCAGCAGCTGCGGCCGCGGCGTTGTATGGCCCCCGCCACGGCGGGGCCAACGAGGCGGTGCTGCGGATGCTCAAGTCGATCGGGTCGATCAACGAGGTGCCGGCGTTCATCGAGGCGGTCAAGGGCGGCAAGGGCAAGCTGCAGGGCTTCGGACACCGGGTCTACAAGAACTACGACCCCCGGGCCACGATCATCAAGAAGACCGCCTACGAGGTGGTCGCGGTAACCGGCAAGAATCCCCTGCTCGACAGAGCGTGGAAG
>JBPCRR010000074.1:0-2935 GCA_050996645.1 Acidimicrobiales bacterium
GGTCAACTCCCTGGTGAGTGGCTACAAGCAGCAGTTCCAAAACGCCGAGGGAAGCCTGAACGCGGCCGCAGACACAGCCAAGCGGCAGATCCAAGCAGAGCTCGCCCCCCTCAGGCAGCTCGAAGCCGACCCTGCGACGCTGGCCAACCTGGTCAAGCAACTGGGACCGTCGATGTTCTTCGTGCACACCTTCGACCAAAGCGGCCAGCCCTCGGTGGGATCGGCCTTCGTGATCAGCTCCAGCCCGACCGAATCCCTGCTCCTCACCTCCTACACAGCCGTCGCTGCGGCGACCAAGTCGCCCGGCCCAGACCTGTTCGTGCGCCAGGGAACCTCCGACACCAAGGTCACTGTGAGGACCTGGAATCCCCAGTACGACCTGGCCCTCATCGTGCTCCCCCGCGGTGGGTTGCCGGCCATCGCGGTCGCAGCCAGCTCACCGTCGTTGCAGCTCGGCACCCGCGTCTACGCGCTGTCGGGGATCGGGTCCGCGGGGGCCTCGATCACCGAGGGCGCCCTTAGCGATGTATCCGCGGCTGGCGTCGCACACGACGCCCCGTTGGGGGCTGCGTTCCAGGGAGGCCCCCTCGTCGACTCCGCCGGCAAGGTTGTTGCGGTGGCGTCGCTCACCTACGCCCCGCTCGGGTTCAGCACGGGCGGGGTGTGGTACGCGCCGTACGTCCAACAGGCCTGCGACAAGGTCCTGTCGTGCGCGGGGGGCAACCTCGCGGCCAGCCAGCACTAAGCCGCTCGTCCGGGGACAGTGGCGCGATGGAGATAGCCGAGGACGACTTCGAGGCGCTCGTGGCCGACGCGCTCGACAGCATCCCCGAGTCCCTCGGCCGGCGCATGGACAACGTGGCGATAACCGTCGCTGACTGGCCGACCGACGAGCAGCTCGCCGGGAGGCAGGGGACCCTCCTCGGCCTGTACACGGGCATCGACCTGACCCGGCGGTCGCCTCTGTCGTACGGAGGCGTCATGCCCGACCGCATCATCATCTTCCGCGGCCCCATCAGCCGCCTGGCGCGAGACCGCCGCCAGCTGGTCGAGATCGTGCGGACCACCGTGATCCACGAGGTGGCGCATCACTTCGGGATCTCCGACGAGCGCCTCGAAGAGCTCGGCTGGGCCTAGCCACCGCCCCGGCCCGACCGAATGGCCCGCCGGCGTCGAGCGCTGCGTCCCTCAGGCGTCGAGCGCTGCGTCCCTCAGGCGTCGAGCCAGCCGCGCACCACCGAGCGCAACTCGTCGACCCCGGTTCCCTTCGCCGCGCTGACCCAGGCCACTTCGCCGGCGTCAACCTCGCACCCCGCCGCCAAATCGTCGCGGCGTCTCTCCCGCCGTGAGGGCTTCACCTTGTCGGCCTTCGTGGCCACCACCGCGTGAGGCAGCCCGCTGGCCCGCAGCCAATCGAGCATCTGGACGTCGAGCTTGGTCGGCCCGATCTCGCCGTCGACGAGCACCATCACCTTCTCCAGCTCCCGCCTGCCGAGCAGGTAGCCCTCGATCATGGCCTCCCACCCCGACCTCACGTGCTTTGGGACTGCCGAGTAGCCATAACCGGGCAGGTCGACCACCGTCGGAGAGCCGCAGGTAGACCCCTCGTCGCCGGCCGGAGGGGCCACACCGGGTCTGTCGACGGCGAAGAGGTTGAGCAACTGGGTCCTCCCAGGGGTGTTGCTCGTGTTCGCCAGGTTCCGACGACCCGCCAAGGCGTTGATCAACGAGGACTTCCCCACGTTGCTGCGCCCCGCGACGGCCACCTCTGCCGGTGTCGGCGGCAACTCACCGAGCGCGGTCGCCGACATGACGAACCGCATCGCCAGGGGCGCTGCGAGCCGGCGAGGCCGCGCCGAGGCACTCACGGCGGGAACCCGGGAAACGTGGTGGTCGTCGTGGCGGGCAGGGTCGGGGGTGCAAGGGTCGGGGGTGCCAGGGTCTGAGGAACCGGCACCGAAACGGGCGGCGGGCCGACCTCGTAGGGTCCGCCGGCCGGAGTGGAGCCCGGCGGTTCGGCAGGCCCGGGGAGGATCGGAGCCACCGTCGTGGTGGTGGCGAGCGCTGCGGCCGGCGGGGTTATCGGCGCCGGCTGGTTGAACGGCGTCGGCGTCACCGCGGCGAGGGCCTGGGCCATGAAGGCCCGCCACGTGAGCGCCGGCCACGTACCGCCGTAGACCGGGTACACGCCCTTGACCCGCCCGATGCCGGCGCTCTGGCTGTCGGCGCGGCCCATCCAAACCGCCGTCGAGAGGGTGGGCGTGTAGCCCGCGAACCACGCGTTGGTGTAGTTGCTGGTAGTGCCGGTCTTTCCCGCCGCCGGTCGCCCGAGCGCCGCCGCAGTGCCCGTGCCGCCGGCGATGACGCCCTGGAGCACGCTCGTGATGTTGTCGGCCACGTTGGCGGACAGCACCGACGTCGTGGGCGGCCTGGTCTTGATGTTGTCGACCAGGACGTGGCCGTTGGGATCGAGGACCTGCAGCACCGGCGTGGGTGCGGCTCGCTGGCCGTGGTTGTCGAAGACCCCGTAGGCGGAGGCCATGTCGAGCGGTGACACGTCGACGACGCCCAGCGCGTAGGTCTGGCAGAACGGCTGCACCACCGGGCTGTAAAAGGCCGATTCGATGCCGAGCGCCTTCGCGGTGCTGGCGATGTTGGGGCATCCCACGTCGGGCGCCAGCTGGGCGTAGACGGTGTTGACCGAAGCGGCCATGGCGCCCGCAAGGGTCAGGTTGCCGCCGAAACCGCCGGGCTCGTCGTTGTGGATCACGCAGCTGTTCTTCGGGTTCGGCTTGCAACCAGGGATTGGAAGCGTTCCGGGGGCAGGGTAGGTCTTGGTCGGCGGCACACCCTGGGAGAAGGCGGTGGCCAACACGAACGGCTTCCAGGACGATCCCGGCTGGCGCCCACTCCCGCCGCCGGTGATGGTGTTGCC
>JBPCRR010000075.1:0-3028 GCA_050996645.1 Acidimicrobiales bacterium
GCTGTACACCACCATGTTCCTGATCGTCGGGCTGGTGGAGGGCATGTACTTCATCAACCTGGCGTTTGCCTCGCTGTTCGTGTTCGTGCTGGCCAAGGGCTGAGCCGTGCTGGTCGCCTCGTCCAACTTCCTTGTACCCAACGCGACGTTCGTGGTCGAGCTCGTCGCGTTCTTGTTGGTGCTCGGCGCCCTCGCCAAGTACGTGGTCCCAATACTCAACGAGAACATGGAGCGCCGCCAAGCCGTCATCCGCGAGGCGATCGCCGACGCCGAGGAAGCCAAGCGGCGCTCGCAGGCGGCGGAGGCCGAGTACCGAGAGGCCATCGACAAGGCACGCGCGGAGGCCAGGTCTCTCCTGGAGGAGACCAACCGGCTGGCCGAGTCCGTCCGGGCGGAACGCCGACAGCAGGCCGAGCAGGAGTACGAGCGCATTGTCGGGCGGGCCCGCGACGACATCAACGCCGAGGTCCGCCGCGCCTCCGAGGAGCTGCGCCAGCAGATCGCTGACATCGCCATCGCTGTCGCGGAGAAGGTCCTCGGCGAGAACCTCGACGCTGCGACCCACCGCAGCTTCATTGAGCGCACCATCTCCGACATCGAGAATCAGGCGGAGCACGCCGAAGTGAGCAGCTGACGTGCGCCAGTCGATCAGGGGATTCGCCGATGCGATCTTCGAGACAGCCGCCGAGCAGGGCCTGGTGCCTCAGGTGGCGGCGGAGCTCGACACGGTTCGCGCGACCCTGGCCGGCTCCGAGGACCTGAGCCAGGCCCTGATCGACCCGGGGTTGCTCCCTGCCGTGCGGTGGGGCGTCGTCGATGACCTCTGGTCCGGGCGGCTCTCCGGGCCTACCGTTGGACTCCTCCGGTATCTCATCGACGCGGACGCCGCGACCGAGTTCGCAACCGACCTCGATTGGCTCTGCGGGCGAGCCGATGCGCTGGCCGCGGGCCAAAGGCCCACCGGCGCCGTGGTTCTGGGGCGCAGCGCCGCCGCGGAGCGCATCGACGGTTACGCAACCGCGGTGCTAGGGGATCTGGAGGGCGAGGAGAGTCTCGGCGACGTCGAGGACGAGCTGTTCCGCTTCATGCGGCTGGTCGACGGCACGCCAGAGCTCCGCGAGGCGCTCACCTCCAACGACGTCGCGCCCCAAGCCCGCCAGGCACTCGTGCGCGACCTGCTCTCAGCGCGCGCCACGCTGACCACGGTGCGCCTTGGGTCCTACGCCACCCTCGTCGGACGGCCGCGCGAGTACATCAACGACCTCGGCGCCCTTGTCGAGCGGGTCGCCGCCGAGAGCAACCGGCGGGTGGCGGAGGTGCGCTCGGCCGTCGAGCTCGAAGAAGCCGACCTCCAGCGTCTGGCCGAGGCGCTCGGCCGGGTGACGGGCCGAGACGTGCAGGTACGGGTGACCCTCGACCCGAGCGTCATCGCCGGCTTCGTAGCTCTGATCGGCAACACCGAGATCGACGCGAGCGCCCGCCACCGCCTGCAACTGCTGAAGGACCGCCTCATCCTGCCCGAGGCGACAGTGACCGCGAACACCACCACACCAGGAGAGCCCAGCTGATGCCCGAGCTGACCATCACCGCGTCGGAGATCGCCGACGCGCTCCGGCGTAATGTCGAGGACTTCAAGCCCCGCGTGGCCACCGAGGAGGTGGGGCGGATCCGCAGCGTTGGCGACGGCATCGCCCGCGTCACCGGACTGCCCAACGCAGCGGTCAAGGAGCTGCTCGAGTTCGAGGGAAACGTCGTCGGGCTGGCGCTCAACCTGGACGAGGACTCGATCGGAGCCGTCGTGCTCGGCGAGATGGGCCACCTCGAGGAGGGACAAGCGGTCCGAGCCAGTGGACGCATTCTGTCGGTCCCCGTCGGCGACGCCTTGCTCGGCCGTGTGGTCAACCCCCTAGGCGAACCCGTCGATGGCAAGGGCGCCATCGCGTCGGACATCACCCGCCGCCTCGAGATCCAAGCGCCCGGCATCGTGAGCCGACAGCCGGTCAAGGAGCCTCTGCAGACCGGGATCAAGGCGATCGACTCCATGACCCCCATCGGGCGGGGGCAGCGTGAGCTGATCATCGGCGACCGTAAGACGGGAAAGACCAGCGTGGTGGTCGACACGATCATCAACCAGCGCGGCCAAAACGTGAAGTGCGTCTACGTCGCGATAGGCCAGAAGGGCTCCACCGTCGCCCAGACCGTCGACACCCTCCGCGAGCATGGTGCCCTGGAGTACACCGTGGTGGTCAACGCCCCGGCGTCTGAGCCCGCCCCGTTCAAGTACCTGGCGCCCTACGCCGGATGCGCGATGGGCCAGCACTGGATGGACAACGGTGAGCACGCGCTGATCATCTACGACGACCTCTCCAAGCAGGCCGACGCCTACCGCCAGCTGTCGCTGCTGCTGCGGCGGCCACCGGGGCGCGAGGCGTACCCCGGCGACGTGTTCTACCTACACAGCAGGCTGCTCGAGCGCGCCGCCAAGCTCTCCGACGAGAAGGGGGGTGGGTCCCTCACCGCCCTTCCGGTGATCGAGACCAAGGCTGGCGACATCTCCGCGTACATCCCGACCAACGTGATCTCGATCACCGACGGCCAGGTCTTCTTGGAGTCCGACCTGTTCTACGCCGGCGTCCGTCCGGCGATCAACGTGGGCAACTCGGTATCGCGCGTCGGTGGCGCTGCGCAGGTCAAGGCCATGCGATCGGTGGCCGGCACCTTGAAGATAGACCTGGCGCAGTTCCGCGACCTCGAGGCCTTCGCCACCTTCGGATCCGAGCTCGACAAGGCATCCCAGGCACAGCTCGACCGCGGCTACCGCCCGACCGAGATCCTCAAACAACCCCAGAACTCCCCTGTTCCCGTCGAGGAGCAGGTCATGGCGATCTACGCCGGCACCAACGGCTTCGTCGACGACATTGCGGTGTCGGACGTTCGCCGCTTCGAAGCGGAGCTGATCGACTTCCTCCGCTCCAATGCGAGCGACCTGCTCGAGGAGATCCGCACCAAGGGCGAGCTCCCCGACAAG
>JBPCRR010000224.1:0-7872 GCA_050996645.1 Acidimicrobiales bacterium
CTGCGACTCCGGGCATCGACCCCCGCCAGGCGCCGGTGACCACGGTGGTGAGGAATCAGTTGGCCGGCGCCGGGTTGGTGGCTGAGGTCGGCGGGGGCTACCAGCCGGCGCTCGAGGGGGCGATCTCCGCCGCAGGCCTGCGGGCCGCCGTGCTCGAGCTGTATCCAACGGTCGGAGGCCGGGTGCCGCAGTTCTGGCTGGACCCCGAACGCATGGCTGACTCCGTCCGCCTCGTTGCGGACCAGCTGGCTCGGCTGAACCCTGCCGCCGCGTCTGTTTACCGCGACAAGGCGCGGGACCTCGAACAGAGCCTGAAGGCGTTGAGCATTGATTACCGCACCACTCTGTCTGACTGCAGCCTCCACACGATGGTCACAACCGATGCACAGTTCGACGACGCGGCGGACCGCTACGGCATCAGCGACCACGCCCTCGCCACGCTGGCCACCACGACCCCCGGCGTGGTGGCCGCCGTATCGACGATCAGGGCAGCCAGGGTGAGTGTGATCTTCGACGAGACGCTCGCGGACAACACCTTGACCGACCAAGCCGCCGCTGTGGCGAGGGTGCGGCGAGAGACCCTCGACACGATCTCGGGCCCCCCGGCCGGCGGGTGGCCCGCCGGCTCCACGTACCAATCGCTGATGGAGTCCAACCTGACCCGCTTGGCAAGGGGTCTGCAATGTGTGCCGGCGGGCGGGTGACGTGACCGCGGGCCCGCTGGCGGTTGTCGCGAGGTGGGGCTTCGACGCAGCCGCCGGCGCCACCTCGCCCGAGGCCACCCTGGGCTCCCATGGTCAGCTCGAGCGGGTCTTTCGGTGGGCATCGGCAACCAAGCTCCTGACCAGCCTGGCGATTCTCGTTGCCGCCGAGGAGGGTGTGGTTGCCCTGGACGACGCGGCCGGACCGCCAGGGTCCACAATCCGCCACCTGCTCGCGCACGCCTCCGGGTTGGCTTTCGACGACGCGAGGGTCCTGGCGGCCCCCGGCCGGCGGCGCATCTACTCCAACCGCGGAATCGAGGTGGCCGCAGAGGCGGTGGCCGCGTCGGCGGGGATCTCCTTCGATGACTACGTGACCGCTGGCGTCATGGAACCGCTCGGTCTCGCGGGCACGACGCTGGTGGGGTCGCCCGCGTGGGGCGCAAGCGGTCCGCTCGAGGACCTGCTCCGCCTGGGGCGCGAGCTGCTCGCGCCAACCCTCGTGTCGCCCGCGATGCACTCGCTCGCCACCGCGGTCGCCTTCCCGGGGCTCGCCGGAGTCCTCCCCGGTTTCGGCCGCCAGGATCCCAATGACTGGGGGCTGGGCTTCGAGGTGCGCGGCCACAAGTCGCCGCACTGGACCGGACGCTCCAACTCGACGGCAACCTTCGGCCACTTCGGCCGGTCGGGGACGTTCCTCTGGGCGGATCCAGTTCCCCGGATCGCTCTGGCGAGCGTCTCCGCGACGGACTTCGGCCCCTGGGCAGCCAGAGAGTGGCCCCGCCTCTCGGAGGCGGTGATCCGGTCCTGGGGAGGTCGCGGCCGCGAAGGGGACGCTCCGTAGCCCGCTACCACCAACCAGAGCGGCCGTGCGAACGGTCGTTGTGATCAGAGGCCCCACGGGCCATCGCCCGGTGCCGCCGGCGGCGCCATCCAGCTAGTAAGAACCCGATCGCCACGAGGTAGGGGACCCCGACGGTGCCGATGTCGAGTACCCGGTCTCCCAGGCTCGGCAGGACCGCGTCTGCGGGGCGTGAAGGGTCCAGGTAGAGGGTCCGCTCCCCGGTGCGCGTCGACCCCGGATCGTCGAGGGTGTAGTCGCGGCCGCCGAAGGAGTAAAACACGATGCCGTCGCGCTCGGTCCCCCGGACGGCGGTGCCGGTCCATTGCAGCGCGCTGGAGCTGTTGGCGGCCACCAGCAAGAAGAGGCTCCCGAGCACTGCCGCGGCAGCCGCCAAGGGCAGAAAGGGACCGGTCCCCTCGAGGCGCCGCCTGATCACCGTCCCATGCTGGCAGGTGGGGACCGGCCCTCAGGCGTGCCAGCGCTCAGGCGTGTTGCAGCGGCGACGCCGCCACGCGCCCCGGCGGAGGACCACGAACGCCGCCACGACGACGATCCACCAGGGGAAGCGTGGCCCGAAGAGCCCGACGACGGCGCCCACCAGGCTCCACGCCAGGGTCAGCACGACGAAAGCAGCAACGATCGCCCACCCCGACGGCCAGCCGAGCCTCCCGCGGCGAGGCTGGGTAGCGGGGTGTCGCTCGTAGAGGGGGGGAAGGTCGCTCAGCAGACCCCCGAGGCCCGCTCTGGTCTTGGCGGCAGCAGCGCGGGCCGCGCGGTCGTTGAACTCGGCCTCGTCGAGGCGACCGTCGGCAAAGTGCCGGCACAAGGCGTTGCTGACCTCGGCCCGGTCGACGTTCGAGACCCGCATGTGCGTCGAGGAAACCGGCGGATGCCCCCACTGCCGTGACCGCCCGTAGGACATACCCTCGTGGCGTTCGTGCATCAGATATCCCCGGACACGGCTCGAGACCCGGCGCCGACGGGTCGGGAACCCTCGCCTGGCGGGGCCCAGGTCGACTCTTCACAGCCTCGCTCAGGCCGTCCCCAGGACAAGAGCATCTCCTCCGCGATGGAGCGGTCGCGATCCTCCTCGGGAATGAGCAACCAGGCGGCCAGGTAGAGCGGGACCGCCACACCCCCCACGAGGGCGAGCACCACGATGGCGATCCGGACGGCCGCGGGGTCGACGTCGAAGTACTCCGCCGCGCCCGCGGCCACCCCGCCGACCAGGCGGCGATGGGGGCAACGGCGTAGGAGGCGAGGGGCTTGGTCCGTGGTTGTTTGCATGCTCCAAGGATGCGCCCGAAGCGGCTCGGAGGAAATCCGGAATGACCCTGAACGATCCCTGACCCGAGGACTGGCCGGCTCGGGGCTCTCCCGGGTAGCCCCGCCGCCGGCAGGGCGCGATCATTGGGCATCCATCACGACAGGGGCCGCCCACACCGCCGCAGCGCTGCAGCCGACGAGCCGCGCCAACAGTGGTGCTCACCCGGCCGCTTCGGCCCGGCCGGGATCTGGTCCCGGCGCCCGAGAGCGCGTGGCCCCCTGCGGCGAAGCAGCGAAGACCGGCTGCTCGGTGGCGTAGCCGCCTGCCTTGCGGCCCGCACCGGGCTCGACGTGACGGTGGTGAGGGTGGGGCTGATCCTGTTCGGCCTGGCCAGCGGCGTGGGCGTCGCCGCCTATGTGGCGGCATGGCTGCTCGTGCCCGCGGATGACGAGCCGACCAGCATCGGCGCGCGGGCGGCCCGCGACCGCCGTGGCCTGGCCCTCGCAGCCGCCCTTGCCCCGGCGCTGCTGCTCACGGTCTTCATGGCCTCCCTGCTGAAGGCCGGATGGCTTGCTTCCCTCGCCTGGCCGACGTCCGCGTCCACAGCCGGGCTGGTGCTTGTCTGGCGCAACGGCTCCGAGGCGGCGCGGGGCCTGCTCCGCCGAGCGGCCGCCTCTGTCGTCCAACTCGGCAGCGGGAACAACCACCGGGCCTCGCGCCACCCCCACGCGGGCGTGGTTGCGCGTCTGGGAGCGGGACTCGTTCTGATTGGTGCCGGCGCAGGGCTGCTCAGCGTCGGACACAGAAGTCCCCTCTACACCCCGGTCGGCGGCGTGGCGTTGGTTCTGGCGGGTTTCGTCGTCTTGTTCGGGCCCTGGTGGCTCGGCATCGCGCGGGATCTGGTGCTGGAGCGCCAAGCGCGCGTGCGGGCGGAGGAAGCGCGAACCTGGCCGCCCGAGTGCACGACTCGGTCCTTCAGACCATGGCCATGATCCAGCGTCACGCGGATGACCCGCAGCGGGTGGTGCAGCTTGCGCGCGCCCAGGAACGAGAGCTCCGGGCATGGCTGTTCGAAGGGCGGCCTCCCGGGTCGTTCACCGACAGCGCCGCCACGGTCGGGGAAGCCGTTCGCCGGCTTCAGGCACAGGCGGAGGCTTCCCACGGCGTCCGCGTTGACGCGGTGGTCGTGGGAGACTGCCCGCTCGGCGAGGGCTTGGAACCACTGCTGGCTGCCGCACGAGAGGCGACCGTCAACGCTGCGAAGTTCTCCGGTGCGGAGGTGGTATCGGTGTTCGCCGAGGTGGAGCCGGACCGGGTGTCGGTCTTCGTGCGGGACCGCGGCCGCGGCTTCGACCCCCGAAACGTCGCACCAGACCGCAAGGGCATCGCGCAGTCGATCGTCGGCCGGATGGAGCGAGCGGGGGGAAAGGCGACGGTTCGCTCGTCGCCCGGAGGGGGCACCGAGATCGAGTTGAGTATCCCTCGGCGCTCCGACGCGCCGGCACGCCTTTGACAGGCGAGCGCCCGCGGGTGTTCGTCGTCGACGATCACCACCTCTTCCGCTCCGGCGTTCGTAGCGAGCTCGGCGAGGCCGTCGAGGTGGTGGGCGAGGCCGACGACGTGGAGCCTGCGGTGGAGCTGATCCTCGAGCGGAGCCCCGACGTGGTGCTTTTGGACGTGCACCTGCCCTCCGGCGGCGGACAAGCCGTCGTTGACGCCGTGCGGGCGGAGCAACCGGGCATCCGTTTCCTCGCGTTATCGGTCTCGGATGCGCCCGAGGACGTGATCGCGGTCATCCGATCCGGCGCTCGAGGCTATGTGACCAAGACCATCTCGGGACCTGAGTTGATCGACTCGGTCCGGCGGGTGGCAGGTGGCGACGTCGTGTTTTCGCCGCGCCTGGCCGGCTTCGTGCTGGACGCGTTCGCCTCCATGCCTGATCCCTCGTCCAAGCCGGCCGTCGACCCCGAGCTGGACCAGCTCTCAACGCGTGAACGCGAGGTGCTCCGGCTCATCGCCCGGGGCTACACCTACAAAGAGGTGGCGGCCGAGCTGTCAATCTCGCCCAAGACCGTGGAGAGCCACGTGTCTGCTGTGTTGCGGAAGCTCCAGTTGTCCTCCCGGCATCAGCTGACCAGATGGGCGACGGAGCGCCGGCTCGCGTAGCCAACCGCGCCGGCGGAGGGCACTTGACGCGGGTCTCGCCGCTCTGTTGAGGTAGCAGCCACACACAGCTGGAGGACGCGCCATGTCATGGGACTTCGAGACCGAGCCAGAGTTCCAGGCTCAGCTCGACTGGGCCGACCGCTTCGTCGCCGAGGAGGTGGAGCCCCTAGACCTGGTGCTCGGCGACCCCTACGACAAGTCCGATCAGACGGCCATGGCCCTGATCCGTCCTTTGCAGGACCAGGTCCGCCGCCACGAGCTGTGGGCTTGCCACCTCGGGCCGGAGCTCGGAGGCCAAGGATACGGCCAGGTGAAGCTCGCCTTGCTGAACGAGATTCTCGGCCGCTCCCGGTTCGCCCCGTCGGTGTTCGGGTGCCAGGCTCCCGACTCGGGCAACGCCGAGATCCTGGCGCACTACGGCTCGGAGGAGCAGCGCGCCAAGTACCTCCAGCCACTGCTCGAGGGGACGATCTCGTCCTGCTACTCGATGACCGAGCCTCACGGCGGAGCGGATCCAACCTTATTCACCACCCGCGCCGTGCGCGACGGCGACGAGTGGGTGATCAATGGGGAGAAGTGGTTCTCGTCCAATGCCCGCTTCGCGACGTTCCTCATAGTGATGGCGGTGACCAACCCCGACGTGAGCGCCTACCAGGGGATGTCGATGTTCATAGTCCCCGCCGACGCACCCGGAGTGGAGATCGTCCGCAACGTCGGCTTGGGCGGAGAGCACCGCGGCGAGGGGAGCCACGGGTACCTCCGCTACAGCGACGTGCGTGTCCCCGCGGACCACCTCTTGGGCGAGGAGGGCTCGGCGTTCGTGATCGCCCAGACCCGCCTGGGCGGCGGGAGGATCCACCACGCGATGCGAACCATCGCGCAGGTACGCAAGGCCTTCGACATGATGTGCGAACGTGCCCTGTCACGCCAGACCCGCAACGGTCCGCTCGCCAGCCTGCAGATGACCCAGGAGCGCATCGCCGATTCGTGGATCGAGATCGAGCAGTTCCGGCTGCTCGTGCTGCGCACGGCGTGGCTCATCGACAAGCACCAGGACTACAAGCGGGTCCGCAAGGACATCGCAGCAGTCAAGGTGGCGATGCCCAAGGTGCTCCACGACGTGGCGCAGCGAGCGGCCCACCTTCACGGCGCGCTCGGGGTCTCCAACGAGATGCCGTTCGCATCGATGATGCTGGGCGCTGAGGCGCTCGCCATCGCCGACGGGCCCACCGAGGTCCACAAGATCACGCTGGCGCGGCAGTTGCTCAAGGACCACAAACCGGCCCCCGGGCTGTGGCCGACGGGTCACCTGCCGTCGCGGACCGAGCAGGCGCGGGCGCGGTATGCCCACGCCCTGGAGCATGCGGTGGGCAACGAGTAGGCCGCTACACGTTTCGCCGGTAGCGCCCGCCAACCTCGAACAACGCCTCGGTGATCTGGCCGAGGCTCGCCACGCGCACCGCGTCCATCAGAACCTCGAACACGTTGTCGCCGGCGAGGGCCGCGTCCCGCAGGCGGCGCAGCGCCGCCGGCCTTTCAGTGGCATGGCGATCCTGGAAGTCCCGTAGCCGCTGCAGCTGGCTCTGCTTTTCGGCCTCGGTGGAGCGCGCCAGCTCGACGTGCGGGGGTGGCGCCTCGCCGGAACCACGAAAGGTGTTGACCCCGACGATCGGCAGGCTGCCGTCGTGCTTGCGGGCCTCGTAGAGCATCGACTCGTCCTGGATGCGCCCTCGCTGGTAGCCGGTCTCCATGGCGCCCAGGACCCCGCCGCGCTCGCTGATGCGCTCCATCTCGGCGAGCACGGCCTCCTCCACCAGGTCGGTCAGCTCGTCGACGATGAAGCTGCCCTGCAGCGGGTTCTCGTTTGCCGCCAGGCCCCATTCCTTGTTGATAATCATCTGAATCGCGAGGGCGCGCCGTACTGACTCCTCTGTGGGGGTCGTGATGGCCTCGTCGTAGGCGTTGGTGTGCAGGCTGTTGGCGTTGTCGTAGATGGCACACAACGCCTGCAAGGTGGTGCGGATGTCGTTGAACGCGATCTCCTGGGCGTGCAGCGAACGCCCGGACGTCTGGACGTGGTACTTGAGCCGCTGCGACCTCGGGCCGGCGCCGTAGCGCTCGCGCATTGCCACGGCCCAGATCCGCCTGGCCACCCGGCCGATGACGGTGTACTCCGGGTCCATGCCGTTGGAGAAGAAGAACGACAGGCTGGGGGCGAAGTCGTCCACGTCCATCCCACGAGCCCGGTAGGCCTCGACGTAGGTGAACCCGTTGGCCAGGGTGAACGCCAGCTGGCTGATGGGGTTCGCCCCTGCTTCGGCAATGTGATACCCGGAGATCGACGCCGAGTAGAAGTTGCGCACACCGTGGGCGATGAACCACTCGGCCATGTCTGCCATGACCCGAAGCGAGAACTCGGTCGAGAAGATGCAGGTGTTCTGGCCTTGGTCCTCCTTCAAGATGTCGGCTTGGACCGTCCCGCGCACGGTTCGCAGCACGTGGCCTCGGACCGCCGCTACCTCCTGGGGCGAAGCGGCACGCCTGTGCTCCTCGGCGAAGGACTCCAGGCCGGCGTCGATCGCGGTGACGAAGTACATGGCAAGGATCGTGGGAGCCGGGCCGTTGATCGTCATCGACCCCGACGTCGTCGGGCTGCAGAGCTCGAAGCCGGAGTAGAGAACTTTCATGTCGTCGAGGGTCGCGATCGACACGCCGGAGTTGCCGACCTTGCCGTAGATGTCGGGGCGCACGTCAGGATCGAAGCCGTAGAGAGTCACCGAGTCGAACGCGGTGGACAGCCGCGTCGCAGGCTGGCCCTCGGAGAGGAGCTTGAAGCGGCGATTGGTGCGAAAAGCGTCGCCCTCGCCAGCGAACATGCGAGCAGGGTCTTCCCC
>JBPCRR010000226.1:0-3367 GCA_050996645.1 Acidimicrobiales bacterium
ATGTGTGGTCGCCTTATCGTATGCGCACCAAAGCAAGAGGGACTCCGAACCGGAACCAGAGCCGACGTGGTTGGACTACCGAAGAGCCCAACGGACGATGGAAGGTCGGCGCTTGTTAGTGCCGCCACCGGTCCCCGATACGAATATGGATGGTCGACGTCTTGTAGCGCTGACCCCCCGGGAACTGGCGCCTCCGATGCGCTTTGTCTGGGTGCGGTGACCGCATGCAGCGACCCAGCGGGCGGTTCCGGTCCCCTCAGCCGGATCTGGCGCAGGACGATTCAGGACGGACAGCCTCCGAGTCCTTGGACATTTGTTGGTATGACGTGTTGGGCGGACGCAGTTCCCGGCAGTCGGCCCACGGTGACCATGGCGATGATCCAGCAGGCGTTCAACCTCACGCCCTGGTCGACACCACAGATCAGCGCCCAGCCGGCCGGCAATATCACGCTGGTCGGCTTGGACACCTACTACCAGGTGAACTGGACGCCAACCGGGTTCCAGCCGGGCGAGATCGACGCCATCGACCCTGCTCGCATGAACGGCTACCAGGTGGACGTCAGGGTCAAGCTTGACCACTTCACCTGGGTGTTCGGCGACGGGCAGTCGTTCGGCCCGACGACGTCGGAGGGTGGCGTCTACCCGTCGGGCAACATCACCCACAAGTACCTCGCCGGCGGCGCATACCCCACCAGCGTCAACACCACGTTCGCGGGGGAGTTCCGGATCGGCGGCGGTGCTTGGGCTCCGATCCCGAACACGGTGACCGTCCCGGGACCGGCGACGACCGTGACCGTCAGGACCGCCGAGGCTCAGCTGGTCAACCGCTAACCGAGGTCCGCCGCTCACGGAAGGGGGCGCGAGGCATACCGGCCCTTCGTGTTGCCGCTCGAAGCGGTTGGCGGCAGCGCGCCGGGCCAGGTTTCCGGAGCGTCCTCGCGAGCCGCGGACCCGACTTTGATCAGATTGGTGCACTTGGCTCCATGCCGATACGCGCGCAGCCAGATAACGATCTGGGCGACATTCGGCGCGTCTACTTGCGTTGGCCTGAGGCGGTGCGCAGCTCGGCAGCACAGCGAGGTACTCGAGGAGAACCTCGCGGCGTTTTGTCTGTTCGATGTGCCCTCCGGGTCCCGCCAAGCCCTGAATCAGTTGGCGCAATCCCGGCGCACGGCGCGCTATCCGGGAGCGCCTGGGCACCAAGTAGCCAGACTTAGTGCACAGATTCTGGTTGGTGACGCAACAAAACTCCAGGTCACAGGCCTGGGGCTTCAACCGAGCGCCGATCGTGATCAAAGTCAGGTCGAAGCGGTTGGCGGCAGCGCGCCGGGCCAGGTTTCCGGAGCGTCCTCGCGAGCCGCGGACGGGGGCGGACGGGTTGACCTCGGCTCAGGCGACCTCCGGGATGACCTGCGTACCCGCGAGAAGGGCCAACTCTCACCTGGCTCCGTCGTTGAGCATGCTCGCGACCGGCGCGCGGCCGGGGAGAGTTGAGGGCGCCAGCGGGCCCCATAGCGGCTCCGTGGTCGTCCTGACGACCGGTATGCCGCTACGACGGCCGCTGTCACGATGGCCTTCGGTTCGATGACGCCCATGGTTCCCGCGGTGGTCGCTGAGCGCAGTGCACCGGCCGAGCGCCGCGGTATGCCGGATGGCCGCGCCATCAGTGGCTACTCGGACATGTCCGAGTTGCTGCGCCTGTTGGGCCGGATCGGGGGCAACTTTCCGGACATGTCCGAGTAGTTGCGGCTCCTGGGCGGGATCGAGGGCAACTCTCCGGACATGTCCGAGTAGTTGCGGCTGTTGGGCCGGATCGAGGGCAACTTTCCGGACATGTCCGAGTAGTTGCCGAGGCCGGACGGGTTCCCGGGCTGCGCAACCCGCCCTCCGCTGTTGCAAGCTGCTCCACTTTCACTTCTGCCACTTTCATTGCTTCTCCACTTGCGGCGGCCTTACGCTCGCCACACGTTCACTGTCGGATGAGCCGGACGAGGAGGTCGCGTGGCGTCGCTGAGCGAGTTCGATCGCGAGCAGGCGATCCTTCTCGAGCTCGACCAGCACGGCCGAGTGGTGGTCGCCGAGCTATCTATCCGCTTCGGTGTCTCGGCGGTGACGATCCGCAAGGACCTGGAGAACCTGGAGCGCCGTTCGATGCTGCGCCGCATCCGAGGCGGTGCGCTCGTCGCACAGCGCTCCGATGAGGGCGCCTTCGAGTTCCGCCAACGAGTTGCTCCACGAGCTAAGCGGGCCATCGCTCGCCGAGCGGCCGAGCTGGTCCACCCCGGCGACGTCATCGCCATGGACTCGTCTACGACGTGCTTCTACCTCGCCGAGGAGCTGGTCGACATCACGCCGCTCACCGTCATCACGAACGGCCTGCGCGCATCCGCATACCTGCTCTCGTACTCCACCGCGACGGTGATCATGCCCGGAGGTGTCCTACGACGAGCGTCGGAGTCGATGGTCGGCTTCTTCGGCGGCGTCCTCGACGGACGTGGCCGCGTCGACAAGGGGTTCTTCGGGCTGGTCGGGCTCAGCCTCCAGCGTGGCCTGCTCGACATCACGCCCGAGGAGGCACACGCCAAGGAGGCCATGGCCGCCGTCTGCCGTCAGGTCTATGGGCTCTTCGACTCCACCAAGGTGGAGCGCTTCGGCACCCACCCGTTCGTCACCGTCGAGCAGGTGACCGGGCTCACCTCGGACACCGGCGTCCCGGTCGACATTCGTCGCCAATGGACCGAGGCCGGCGTCACCTGGGACCTGGTCGACCCGGAGGCTGCAGCACCTGCTGCCCAGTCCAAGGTCACGTCCCTTCGTGACGCAGCCGGGGCACGCCGATGACCGCCACTACACAGGTCGCCGCCGTCGACCTCGGCGCGGAGAGCGGACGCGTGGCGTGCGTGAGCTTCGACGGCGAGCGACTCGACCTCGACGTCGTGCACCGCTTCACGCACACCCCGCGCGCCATCGAGGGAGTCCTGCGGTGGGACATGGACCTGCTCTGGGGCGGCGTGCGCGAGGGTCTCGGCATCCTGTCAAGCTCGCACGACCCGGTCGCCTCCGTCGGTGTCGACGCGTGGGGCGTCGACTACGGGCTCATTGACAGGTCCGGCGCCCTCGTCGACGAACCCACCTGCTACCGAGACGCCCGTCTGCCGCGGCAGCACGACCGTGCGCTGGCCACCCTTGGGGCCGGGCGGCTCTACTCCGCGACCGGCGTCCAGATCCTGCCGATCAACACGGTTTTCGGCGTGCTCTCCGACGCGCAGACCATGCCTGAGCGCCTCCAGCGCGCTACGACGCTGCTGATGATGCCCGACGTCTTCCACCATCTCCTGTCCGCCACGCGAGTCACGGAGTACACCGC
>JBPCRR010000284.1:0-10921 GCA_050996645.1 Acidimicrobiales bacterium
ACCCCTCATTTCCCGAAGGACGCCTGAGCGCCATGTTGATGCCCCGCAAGGTCAAGTACCGCAAGGTGCAACGAGGCCGCCTCACCGGCCAAGCCAAGGGCGGCACGAGCGTCAGTTTCGGCGACTACGGCATCGAGGCCCTCGAACCCGGATGGATCACGGCGCGCCAGATCGAAGCCGCCCGTATCGCCATGACCCGCCACGTCAAGCGCGGCGGCAAGGTGTGGATACGGGTGTTCCCCGACAAGCCCGTCACCGCCAAGCCGGCCGAGACGCGTATGGGATCTGGCAAGGGGAACCCGGAGTTCTGGGTCGCGGTCGTCAAGCCTGGCCGGATCCTCTTCGAGCTCGCAGGAGTCAACGAGGCCCTCGGGCGAGCCGCGATGGAGCGCGCCATCCAGAAGCTGCCGATCAAGGCCCGCTTCGTTGTCCGTTCGGCTCAGGAACAGGTGGAGGTGTGACGATGACCACTGCCAAGGAGCTCCGCCAGCTGACCCTCGACGAGCTGGAGCAGCAGCTGGTCGAGTCCAAGCAGGAGCTCTTCACGCTCAGGTTCCAGCTGGCCACCGGCAAGCAGGACAACTCGGCCCGGCTGGGCCACGTCCGCAAGGACATCGCCCGCATATCGACCGTGCTGCGGGCCCGCGAGATCGAAGCCGCCGAAGCGGCCGAAGGGCAGGGCTGATGGCAGAAGACCAAAACACATCCGGCGAGGCCCGTCCCAACCCGCGCAAGGTGCGTGAGGGGCTGGTGGTGTCGACGGCAATGGACAAGACCGCCGTGGTTGCAGTTGTCGAGCGCGTCCGCCATCCCCGCTACGCGAAGACGGTCCAGCGCACCAAGCGGTTCTACGCGCATGACGAGCGCAACGACACCCGCGTCGGCGACAGGGTCCGCCTGGCAGAGACCCGCCCTCTGTCGAAGCTGAAGCGCTGGCGGGTCGTGGAAGTCCTCGAGCGGGCCAAGTGAGGAGGCGGCAGTGATCCAGCAAGAGAGCCGCCTGCGAGTGGCGGACAACTCGGGGGCCAAGGAGGTCCTCTGCATCAAGGTGCTGGGAGGCTCCAAACGCCGCTACGCCTCGATCGGCGACATCTTCGTGGCGACCGTCAAGGATGCCATCCCTGGTGCGAACGTGAAAAAGGGCGAGGTCGTCAGGTGCGTTGTCGTGCGGACAAAGAAGGAGAAGCGCCGCCCCGACGGCAGTTACATCCGCTTTGACGAGAACGCCGCTGTGTTGATAAACGACCAGCAGCAACCCCGGGGGACCCGCATCTTTGGCCCCGTCGGCCGTGAGCTGAGGGACAAAAAGTTCATGAGGATCATCTCGCTGGCACCGGAGGTGCTCTGAGCCATGGCCACCGCACAAGGATCCCGCAAGCAAACGGCCCGGGTGAAGATGAAACTCCGCAAGGGCGATCGCGTCCAGGTCCTCTCCGGAAAGGACCGGGGGCAGAGCGGCCAGATCATGCGCGTCCTGCCGGTGTCCAACCGGGTCATCGTCGAGGGCGTCAACGTCGTCAAGAAGCACCAACGCCAAACCAAGGCGCGCGTCAAGGGCGGCATCATCGATAAGGACATGCCAATCCACGCCTCCTCGGTGGCGATCGTGTGCCCGAAGTGCGGCCCCACCCGGATCGGCTATCAGTTCGACGACGCCGGCAAGAAGTCCCGGATCTGCCGGCGCTGCGGAGGAACCCTCTGATGGCCGCCACGAATGCAGCCACGGTCGAGCGGCCCCGGCTCAAGGTGCGCTACGACAACGAGTTGCGGGCCAAGCTGCAGGCTGACCTCGAGCTGCCCAACATCATGATGGTCCCGCGCTTCGAGAAGATCGTCCTCAACGTGGGGGTGGGCAAGGCCGCCCAGCAGGCCTCGCTGCTCGAAGGGGCGGTCAAGGACCTGACGATCATCTCTGGCCAGAAGCCGCTGGTCACCCGCGCCAAGAAGTCCATCGCGGCTTTCAAGCTGCGGGAGGGTCAGGCCATCGGCGCGAAGGTCACCCTGCGCGGCGACAGGATGTGGGAGTTCTTCGACCGCCTCGTCAGCCTGGCCATCCCCCGGATCAGGGACTTCCGTGGCCTGCCCCCGAAGGGCTTCGACGGCAGGGGCAACTACACCTTCGGGGTGAGCGAGCAGCTCATCTTCCCCGAGATCGACTACGACAAAGTCGACGCCCCCCGGGGCATGGACATCACAATGGTCACCACGGCGCGGACCGACGCCGAGGGCCGAGCCCTGCTCGACGCCTTCGGGTTCCCATTCCGCAAGGAAGGCAGCTAGACACCCATGGCAAAGAAGGCGCTAGTTATCAAATCCCAGCGCAAGCCGCAGTTCAAGGTCCGCGGCTATAGCCGCTGCCGGCGCTGCGGGCGGCCGCACTCGGTGTTTCGCAGGTTCGGCCTGTGCCGCATCTGCCTGCGCGAGCTGGTCCACGCAGGCGAGGTTCCCGGCGTCACCAAGGCGAGCTGGTAGGAGCGGCCCATGACGATGACAGACCCCATCGTCGACATGCTCACCCGGATCCGCAACGGGAACGTCGCGATGCACGACACGGTCAAGATGCCCTCCTCCAAGCTCAAGGAGGCGTTGGCCGCGGTGCTATCGCGGGAGGGCTACATAGAGGGCTTCGAGGTCTCCTCCGCCGGGGAGCGACCTGGACGGGTCCTCGAGATAAAGATGAAGTACGCCCCGGACCGCACCCGCACCATCTCAGGTGTGAAGAGGGTCTCAAAACCCGGTCTACGGGTCTACACCGCCGCCGATCGCCTTCCGCGGGTCCTAGGAGGGCTCGGTGTGGCGGTCCTGTCCACCAGCCAGGGTCTCATGACCGACCGCGAGGCGCGTCAGCACCGCGTGGGCGGCGAGGTCCTGTGCTACGTGTGGTGACGGCGGCGAGACGGAGAGGCTGGAAACGATGTCGCGAATAGGACGTGCCCCGATAACGGTGCCCTCGGGCGTCGAGGTCTCGGTGGCCGACAAGCAGGTCACAGTGAAGGGCCCTCGTGGAAGCCTGGCGCGCGCGCTGCCGGGTGAGATCACGCTGCGCCGTGACGACTCGACGCTCATCATGGAGCGGCCCAACGACGAACGCCAGAACCGGGCCCTGCACGGCCTGGCGCGCAGTCTCGTCTACAACATGGTGGTAGGCGTGACGGAGGGCTTCAACAAGGAGCTCGAGATAGTCGGCGTTGGATACCGTGCGAGCGCCCAGGGCGCCAATCGCCTCGAGCTGGCCCTCGGTTTTAGCCACCCGGTGTACGTCGATGCCCCCGACGGCATCACCTTCGAGGTGCCCCAGCCCACGCGCATCACCGTCCGCGGGATCGACAAGGAGCTGGTCGGCCAGGTGGCCGCGAACATCCGCAAGATCCGCAAGCCCGAGCCCTACAAGGGCAAAGGTGTCCGATACGCCGGCGAGCGGGTAATCCGCAAAGCCGGGAAAGCCGCCAAGTAGGTAGAGCCGTGACCATCTCGAGCAAAGACAAGCAGCAAAGCCGAATACGGCGCCACAACCGGGTTCGTCGCGCCGTCGCCGGCACCCCCGAGCGCCCCCGCCTGGCGGTCTATAGGTCGAACAAGCACATATTCGCCCAGGTCATCGACGACCGCGCGGGGCGCACCCTCGCGGCGGCGTCGTCGGTGGAGGCCGATGTGCGCTCCGGCGGCGCGACCGGCAACACAACGACCGCGGGCACGGTTGGTCGCCTCGTTGCCGAGCGGGCCAAGCAGGCCGGCGTGAGCCGGGTCGTGTTCGACCGCGGCGGGTTCTTGTACCACGGACGGGTGGCCGCTGTCGCCCAAGCGGCTCGCGAAGCCGGAATGGAGTTCTAAAGCAATGGCAGACCAGCAGTTCGAAGACCGGACGATCAAGGTCAACCGGGTGGCGAAGGTCGTCAAGGGTGGCCGGCGCTTCTCGTTTGCCGCGCTCATGGTCATAGGCGACGGTCAGGGCAACGTGGGTCTCGGCTACGGCAAGGCCAAGGAGGCCGGCCTGGCGGTGCAAAAAGGGATCGAGGAGGCCAAGAAGAACATGTTCAACGTTCCCCTCGCCGGCAGCACCATCACCCATCCGATCCTCGGTGAGGCCGGCGCCGGTCGGGTGCTGCTCAAGCCCGCCGCGCCAGGCACCGGCGTGATCGCTGGCGGGGCGGCCCGGGCAATCCTCGAGATGGCCGGCATCCACGACATCTTGGCCAAGTCGCTCGGGTCCTCGAACAGCATCAACGTCGCGCAGGCCACCGTTGCTGGGTTGCGAGCCCTGAAGCGGCCCGACGACATCGCCCGGCTGCGCGGCAAGTCCCCCGAGGAGGTCACACCCGCCGGGGTGTGGCGCGCCTACCAGGAAACCAACCGCGGTCCCCACGTCCCCCATGAGGTGGCCTGATGACCGACGCCGAGGCGGCCCCCACCAAGGCGGCCCCCACCAAGGCGGCCACCACCAAGGCGGCCCCCACCAAGGCGGCCACCACCAAGGCCGCAGCTACCAAGGCCGCCCCCACCAAGGCCGCAGCTACCAAGGCCGCAGCTACCAAGGCGGCCACCACCAAGGCCGCAGCTACCAAGGCCGCAGCTACCAAGGCCGCAACTACCAAGGCGCCGGCTGCTGGGCCGCGGCTGCGGGTCGTGCAGGTCCGCTCGGGCATCGGCACCAAGCCCAAGCACCGGGGCACGCTGCGCGCCCTCGGGCTGCGCGGCATCGGCCAGGCCAACGTCCTGCCCGACCGGCCAGAGATCCGGGGCATGATCGCCCGGGTCCCCCACCTTGTCAGCGTGGAGCCCACGACCGAGGAGACCCGATCATGAAGGTGCACGACCTAGCTCCGCCTCCCGGCTCCACCCGGCCTCGGCGCCGGGTGGGACGCGGCATCGCCGGCAAAGGCGGCAAGACCGCCGGCCGCGGCACCAAGGGCCAAGGGGCGCGCAACAACATCAAGCCCGGCTTCGAGGGTGGCCAGCTCCCTCTCAAGCAGAGGATCCCGAAGCTGAAGGGATTCAAGAACCCCTTCCGGGTCGAGTACGTGGTGGTCAGCCTGGAGGCCCTGGAGAAGGTGGAGGGCGATGTGGTCAACCCCGAGACCCTCCGGGCGGCCGGCCTGGCGCACAAGCACGGGCTCATCAAGGTGGTCGGCGGCCGCACCGTCGGAGGTGGCCGCCTGACCCGAAAGCTGTCGGTCTCTGCCCACGGGTTCTCACGCTCGGCTGCGGCGGCCATCGAGGCCGCAGGCGGCCGCATCGAGGTGCTGCCTCCTCCGTTCGGCCACGGGCGGCCCCCGGCGAAGGGCAACGCCCTCACCAACCGCTGACCCCATCCGCTCGACGTGTCAACGGGGGTGGAGCCGGGTAGCCTTCCACGCACCCCGGCAGGAGAAACCTGATGCGAAGCACACTTTCCAACCTGGCGAACATGTTCCGGGTGCCGGACCTGCGCAACAAGGTCCTGTTCACCCTCGGAGTCATCGTCATCTACCGCCTCGGGGCCAACGTGCCGTGCCCGGGCATCGACTTCAACGCCGTCCAGTCGCTGGTGGCGTCGTCGTCCAAGGGCGGGGTCGTGAGCTTCCTCAACCTATTCTCGGGCGGGGCACTCACCAAGTTCGCGGTCTTCGGCCTCGGGATCATGCCGTACATCACGAGCTCGATCATCATCCAGCTCCTGATGGTCGTCATACCGAAGTTCGAGCAGTGGCGCGAGGAGGGCGCCGTCGGGCAGAAGAAGCTGACCCAGGTCACCCGCTACTTGACCATCGCTTTGGCTCTCATGCAGTCCACCGGCCTGGCGTACGTGTTCCACAACGGCGGAGGCGGCCTGCTCGGCAACGGCAACGGGCTCAACATCGACCTGATCCCCAAGTTCACAGTGCCGAGGGTCCTGCTGATCGTGCTTACCATGACGGCGGGGACGGTGGTCGTCATGTGGCTTGGCGAGCTCATCACCCAGCGTGGTGTGGGCCAGGGGATGTCGGTTCTCATCTTCACCAACGTGGTGGCCACGATGCCCTCGGGTGGGGCGGCGGTCAAGGCCGTGGCTGGGGTCCCCAAGTTCGCGACGATCATCGTGATCTCGATCGCCCTCCTCGTGGCCATCGTGTTCATCGAGCAGGGCCAGAGACGCATCCCGGTCACCTTCGCCAAACGGGTGGTGGGCCGGCGCATGTACGGCGGGCAGAACACCTACATCCCGATGAAGGTCAACACCGGGGGAGTGGTGCCGATCATCTTCGCCAGCTCGGTGCTCTATTTCCCGATCCTGATCTCCAACGTGCTGCCGACCCACGGGCTGTGGAAGAGCATGCAGCACTGGATCAGCGCCAACCTGGCGCAGCCCAACAGCATCTGGTACATCCTGCTCTACGGGTTGTTGATCATGGGGTTTGCCTACTTCTACGCGGCGATCACCTTCGACCCCCATCAGCAAGCCGAGGTGATCAGGAAGCAGGGCGGCTACATCCCCGGGATCCGCCCGGGACCGCCCACCGAGAGGCACCTGCAGACGATCCTCAACCGGATCACGATGCCGGGCGCCCTGTGGTTGGCTTTGATCGCCCTCCTGCCGTCGTTGATGCTGGCGTTTTGGAACATCCAGAACTACCCCTTTGCTGGCACCACCCTCCTGATCGCGGTAGGGGTGGCGCTCGAGACGATGAAGCAGGTCGACAGCCAGCTCATGCTTCGCAACTACGAGGGTTGCCTCAAGTAGTGACCTGGCGCCGGTCGGCCCCTGCCGGCCCGTGAACCCCGGAGCCAGGCTCATCGTCCTTGGGAAGCAGGGGGCGGGCAAAGGCACGCAGGCGGTCCGCTTGTCGCGCCATTACGTGGTCCCGCACATCTCCACCGGCGACATGTTCCGGGCTGCCGTGCGCTCCGGATCCGAGTTCGGCTCGAAGGCCAAGGCATACCTGGACTCCGGTGAGCTGGTCCCCGACGAGGTGGTGATAGGCGTGGTCCGCGAGCGGCTCACCCACGACGACACGACCCATCGCGGCTTTATCCTCGACGGCTTCCCGCGCACGGTCGCCCAGGCCGAGGCGCTCGAGGAGATCCTGTTCCCAACCCGGCTGGACCTAGTCATCGAGCTCGAGATCGACACAGCCCACGTGCTCGCCCGCCTGGCGTCGCGACGCGTTTGCGTGACCTGTGGCGCCAACTACTCGGCGGTCGACGAACCGCCACGCGTGCGCGGGGCCTGCGACGTCTGCGGGGGCGAGGTGGTCCAGCGCGACGACGACACGGAGGAGGCGATCCACCGGCGCCTGGAGCTCTACGAACGCGAGACCGCCCCATTGATCAGCTGGTACGAGCAGCGGTGCCTGCTGGCGGCAATCGACGCCCTCGGGACCCCTGACGAGGTCACCGAGCGGGTGGTGACCGAGGTCGACCGCCGCAAGCAGCCAATGGCTGCGTCGCCGATCGCCGAGGACACCGCCACGCTCGCTTCCGCGACCCCGGCTTCCGAGGGTCTGGCAGAGCCGCCCGTCGGCCAAGCGGCCAGGGAGGGCTAGCAGCGCCCAGCGGCGCGTGTGGACTCCCGCCCGGCGGTGGACTACTCTTGTACGTCGGCCCCGAAGCGGGGTGACGCGGCGTCTCAGCCAGTCCAGCCGCCACCAGCCGGTCGCCGCCAGCTTCACCCGCCACCACCAGGAGCCCGTTGTGAAAGTCCGCCCCAGCGTCAAACCGATTTGTGAGCACTGCAAGGTCATCCGGCGCCATCGGCGGGTCATGGTGATCTGCACCAACCCACGCCACAAGCAGCGTCAGGGCTGAGGAGCTAGGAATGGCACGGATCGCCGGCGTCGACGTCCCCAGGGAGAAGCGTCTCGAGATCGCGCTCACCTACATCTTTGGCGTCGGGCGGACCGCGGCGCTGGCGGTTTGCCACGGCACCGGGATAGATCCCGGCACCCGCGTACGGGACCTCACCGAAGAGGAGGTCACCCGCCTGAGGGCGTGGATCGACGCCAACTTGAAGGTCGAGGGCGACCTACGCCGGGATGTCTCCACCGACATCAAGCGCAAGATGGAGATCGGCTCCTACCAGGGCATCCGGCACCGCCGGGGTCTCCCGGTGAGGGGCCAGCGCACCCACACCAATGCCCGCACCCGCAAGGGCCCGAAGAAGACAGTCGCCGGCAAGAAGAAGGTCCGCAAGTGAACGAGGTCTGGAGCTAAGTGGCAAAGCCGAAGCCAGGAGGGCGTCGTCCGCGCCGGCGCGAGCGCAAGAACATCACGTTCGGCGTGGCGCACATCAAGAACTCGTTCAACAACACGATCGTGTCGATCAGCGACCCCGAGGGCAACGTCGTTGCGTGGGCATCAGCGGGCAACGTGGGCTACAAGGGCTCCCGCAAGTCGACGCCGTTCGCGGCCCAGCTCGCCGCGGAGCAGTGTGCCCGACGGGCGATGGAGCACGGGGTCAAGAAGGTCGACGTGCTGGTCAAGGGCCCCGGTTCCGGCCGGGAGACCGCCATCCGGTCGATCATCAACGCCGGCATAGAGGTGGCGGGGATCAAAGACGTCACCCCGATCCCCCACAACGGCTGCCGCCCGAAGAAGCGGCGGAGGGTCTAGCTATGGCCCGCTACACCGGACCCGTGTGTCGGCTCTGCCGTCGCGAGAAGATGAAGCTGTTCTTGAAGGGCCCCAAGTGCGACTCGATGAAGTGCCCCATCGAACGAAGGCCCTACCCCCCCGGCGAGCACGGCCGCGACCGGATGCGCCAAGGATCGGAGTACCTGACCCAGCTTCGGGAGAAGCAGAAGGCCCGCCGCATCTACGGGGTCCTCGAGAAGCAGTTCCACAACCTCTACGAGGAGGCCAACCGCCAGCAAGGCATAACGGGCGAGAACCTGCTGCGGATGCTCGAGCTGCGCCTCGACAACGTGGCGTTCCGAGCTGGCTGGGGAGCCAGCCGCTCCCAGGCCCGCCAGCTGGTTCGCCACGGCCACGTCCTGGTCAACGACAAGCGCGTGACCATCCCGAGCTACCGAGTTCGCAGAGACGACACGGTCGCCCTCAAGCCGAAGTCCCGGGGGATGATCGTCGTCCGCCACAACCTCGACACCCTCGACCGCCAGGTGCCGCCCTGGCTCGAGCGTAGCCCCGAAGCCCACGAGGTCACCGTCTCGGACCTGCCCCAGCGCGAGCAGATCGACGTCGCGGTTCGCGAGTCGTTGATCGTCGAGCTCTACTCCAAGTAGGAAGCCGCCCAATGTTGATAATCCAACGCCCCACCGTCGAGCCCCTGGGCGAGGCGGAGTCCAACCGGCAACGCTTCGCCATCGGCCCGCTCGATCCCGGGTTCGGCCACACCATCGGCGTGGCCTTGCGCCGCACGCTGCTGTCGTCGATCCCGGGAGCCGCAGTGACCCAGGTGCGCTTCGACGAGGCTCTGCACGAGTTCACCACCCTGCCTGGGATCAAAGAGGATGTCACCGACATCATCTTGAGCCTGAAGGACGTCGTCCTGCGTCTGGCCACCGACGACCCGGTGACCGTCCGCCTCGACGTTCGCGGTCCGGCCACCGTGACCGCGGGGGACATCTCGCTGCCGAGCGATGTGGAGGTCCTCAACCCGGAGCTGGTCATCGCCACGCTCAACACCAAGGGCCGCCTGGCCATCGACCTCACGATCGAGCGGGGTCGCGGCTACGTGTCGGCGGACCGCAACAAGCGCTCCACGACCATCGGCGTCGTCCCGGTCGACTCGATCTTCTCCCCGATACGGCTCGTGGCCTTCACGGTGGAGCCCACCCGGGTGGAGCAGTCGACCAACTTCGACCGGCTCATCCTTGACATCACCACCGACGGATCTATCTCGCCGCGGGAGGCCCTGGCATCAGCGGGCGACACCCTCCGCTCGCTCATCAACCTGGTTGCCGAGATGAGCGACGACCCCCAGGGCCTGGAGCTGGGCGACGTGGGCTCGGCGGTCAGCGGGTCCCCCGACCTGGACCTGCCTCTAGAGGAGCTGGACCTGTCGGAGCGGCCCCGCAACTGCCTGAAGCGGGCGCAGGTCAACACCGTCGGCGAGCTCGTCCAAAAATCCGAAGACGACCTGCTCGCGATCACCAACTTCGGCCAGAAGTCCCTCGACGAGGTGCTCGTCAAGCTGGACGAGCGGGGCCTGTCGCTGCGCGGCAAGGAGAGCTGATCCGAGATGACAGGTGTTCCCGGGCGCCCGACGAAGGGCCGCCGCTTCGGCGGTGACGCCGCCCATCAAAAGGCGATGATGGGCAACCTGGTGGCGTCGATGATCGCCGCCGAGGCGATCGTCACGACCGAAGCCAAGGCCAAAGCCCTGCGTCCCGTCGTCGAGAAGGTCGTGACCAAGGCCAAGAAGGCCAGCGCCCACCCAGAGCGCAGCGTCCACCTCCAGCGTCAGGTGGTGGCGTTCATCAGGGACAAGGACATGGCCAGCAAGCTCTTCGAGGACATCGGGCCGCGCTATGCCGAGCGCGCCGGGGGCTACACCCGGATCCTCAAGCTCGGCCCGCGCCACGGCGACAACGCGCCGATGGCGCGCATCGAGTTCGTCTGAGCCTCTTCGAGCTTGATGGCCCGCCGCCGGCACAGCCGGTGGTGACGTCCGGGCCGACTGTTCGCTTGCGCGTGGTCGTGGCTTACGACGGGACGGGCTTTCATGGCTTCGCGCTGCAGCCGGGGCAGCGAACCGTGGCGAGCGCCCTCTGCGCGGCACTCGAGCGCTACCTGCGCCCCACGGTCGCGCTGACCTGCGCGGGGCGGACCGACGCGGGGGTGCACGCCTGGGGCCAGGTGGTCAGCTTCGACGCGAGGGAGGACGTCGACCCGGCGGCGATGCAAAGGGCCGTCAACCGCGCCCTGCGCCACGTGGTCGGCGTGGCCGGGCGCCCGGGGCCGGCGATAGTGCTGCGTGAGGCTTCGCTGGCCCCGCCCGGCTTCGACG
>JBPCRR010000391.1:0-3873 GCA_050996645.1 Acidimicrobiales bacterium
GCATGGACGAGCTCCTCGGGGGTTGAGTCCTTGAGCAGGAAGCCGCTGGCGCCGGCTTTCAAGGCCTCGACCACGTACTCCTCGTGGCCGAAGGTGGTGAGTATGAGCACCCGGCTGCCTTCGACCTGGCGCGTGGCTTCGAGGCCGTCGAGCCCGGGCATCCGGATGTCCATCAGGACCACATCGGGCCGGGTGTCCGCGATCACGGCGAGCGCGGCCGCCCCGTCACCGGCCTCACCCACCACGTTTATGTCGCCTTGGGCCGCGAGGATCATCGCAAAGCCCTGACGCATCAGCGGCTGGTCGTCGACTATCACCACCCGCACCGGCGGCGACGTCGCCGGCGATTCGGTCATCGCCGCCCCGAAGCGGACGCGGCGGCGGGGGGCGCCGGCGTCGTCCTGGCCCCCCAGGGCAGCCATGCGTGGACCGCGAAGCCGCCCTCGGACGGCCCGGCCGTCATCCCACCTCCCGCGAGAGTGGCCCGCTCGCGCATGCCGACCAGCCCGTGGCCTCCGCCGCTCGAGTTGCTGGCGGCCGCGGCGGCATGCACGGGTGGGAGCCCGTTGCGTACCCAGAGCTCCACGCGGTCGTGGTCGCGAACCAGCCGCACCGAGGTTGGGGCGCCGGGGGCGTGCTTGACCACATTGGTCAGGGCCTCCTGGACGATGCGGTAGGCGGCCAGCTGGATGGCTTCGGGCGCCTCACCGGAACCCTCCAAGTAGAGGCTTACGTGCTGGCCCGCCTGCCGGGCCCCCTCCACGAGCTGAGGCACGTCGCTGAGCCTTGGCTGGGGGTGCCGCGGTGGGACGTCGGGGACGACAGGAGCGCGCGGCAGGGCGGCGGCGGAGTCGGCGAGCTCCGCCGGCACTGCGGTGGCCGGAAGGCGCAGAGCGTCGAGCATCCCGCGAAGCTCCGACATGGCCTGGCGGCCACCCGTGATCATCGAGTCGAGCACCGAGCGGGTGGGGTGGTCGGGGGGCAGGGTCTCGCGCACGGCCCCTGCCTGGACGACGAGCAGGCTCACGTGGTGGGCGATCACGTCGTGAAGGTCCCGGGCGATGCGCACCCTTTCCTCGCCCACGGCGCGTTCGGCCATCCACCGCTGCTCCCGCTCGGCGTGCTCCGCCCGGACCTGCAGGCTGGCCAAGAGCGCGCGGTGCGATCTGATGTAGAGCCCTATCGCGGTCGCCGCGGTGAGCAGGATGAAGTCCGTCGGGAGCACGCCGAGATAGCTGCCAGCAGCCAGCGACCCAGCCACCAGTGTCGCCCACGTGCCGGCGCCAACGAGCAAACCCTCGGCCGTCGAGTGGCGCAGCACGAAGCTGTACAAGGCGACGGCCACTAGCACCACCGAGGCGTTGCCGCCCCCGTCGGGCTCGGCCAGCGCGTGCGCGGCCACGACCAGCGCGACCTCGCATGCGAGAACCCATCCGGGTGCCCGTCGGCGGCCCCAGAGCAGCAGCAATCCCAGCACCTGGAGGCCGGCAGCGGCGAACAGCGCCGTGTGCTCGGAGCCCGTCAGGGTCTCTATCGCCACCACGAGGACGAACGAGGCGGCCAGCACGAAGCTGGCCGCCGCGGTGAGTGGACGCCACCACGGTCGGTGCCGGAGCGGCGCGGCGAACAGCGCCGAGCGCTCGGGGTCGGTCGTGGGGTCGCTCATGGCAACGTCCGGGAGTTCAGGCGTCCCGGCGCTGGAGCAGGAGGAAGGCCACCGCCAACACGATGGCCACGAAGGCGCACATGACCCCGAAGCCCTGCCACGCCGCAAGGGTGTGGAGGTCACGATGGACTATGTAGACCTGCGAGCCGGCCTGGGTGGGCCAGAACTTCTCAACCGGGTTGCGCCACGAAGACGGCAGGGCCTGGGCCACGCCCGGAAGCACGAACAGCACCGCCACCAGTGTCGAGATGGCCGCCGCGGTGTTTCGCATGAGGAAACCCAGGGCCGTGCCGAGCAAGCCGATCGCTCCGAGGTAGAGGCCGGCGCCAATGACGGCCCGCAGGACGTGGGGTTGGCCGAGGCTGGCCGTCGGGGCATTTCCCGACAAGATGGCCTGGCCGATCAAAAACGAGGCGAACCCGACGACCTCACCTATCACCAGGGCCACCCCCGTGAAAATGATGGCCTTGGCCGCGAGCAGGCGTCCGCGCCGGGGGACCGCCGCCAGGCTCGTGCGGATCATGCCCGTCGAGTACTCGCTGGTGACCACGAGGATGCCGAGTACGCCGAGCGCCAGCTGGGCGAAGTCCAAGCCGCGGAACGAGGCCAGGGTGGGGTCGAACCGAAGTTGCTCTCCTGGGTCCATCTGGCTGTAGTGGCCGCTGATCGCGAGGCTGATCAGCGCGCCGAGCCCGACGCCGAGCCCTACCGCCGTGAGCAGCGTGAAGAACGTGGAGCGCACGGTGCGGAACTTGGTCCACTCGGAGCGAAGCACATCGCCGAACGAGGCGCGTCGAATCGGGCCGAGCACCGAGGTGCGCGCCAGAGGCGCCGGTGGCTCAGCTGGACGCGAGGGGGAGTCGATCCCGACGCCGCCGGGGGTGCTTGTCAGGTCGCTGGTACTGGTCATCACGCCACCCTCGCCGACGCGTGGAACTCCACGCTGTCCTGGGTCAGTTCCATGAAAGCCTCCTCCAAAGACGCCCGCTGTGGCGTCAGCTCGTGCAGCACGAAACGGCCGGCCGCTGCCACTTCCCCAACCGCGGCGGCGTCCATGCCTGTGACTTCGAGTGCGCCCTCCGCACCCGGCTCAACTGTCGCCCCCGCCGCGCTGAGCGCCGCAGCCAGCTCGGTAGCCCGGGGGGTACGCACCAGCACCGACTGTTGGGAGCTCGAGCGGATGAACTCCTCGATGCTCGTGTCGGCGATCATCCGACCCTTGCCGATGACTATGAGGTGGTCGGCGGTGAGTGCCATCTCGCTCATCAGGTGGCTGGAGACGAGCACCGTGCGGCCTTCTGCAGCCAACGCCCGCATCAGGGTGCGCACCCACACGATGCCTTCGGGGTCGAGGCCGTTCACCGGTTCGTCGAACATGAGGACGCCGGGATCGCCGAGCAGGGCGCCCGCAATGCCGAGGCGCTGGCCCATGCCGAGCGAGAAGCCCCCCGCCCGGCGCTTCGTCACTGACTCCAATCCCACAAGCGAGATCACCTCGTCCACCCGAGTGCGCGGGATGCCGCTGCTCTGGGCGAGGCACAAGAGGTGGTTGTAAGCCCGGCGGCCGCCGTGCATCGCCTTTGCGTCGAGCAGGGCGCCGACCTCCCGCAGGGGTGCCGGCAGGTCCCGGTAGTGGCGACCGCCGATCGTGACATCGCCGGTGGTCGGTCCGTCAAGGCCGAGTATCAACCGCATCGTCGTGGTCTTGCCGGCGCCGTTGGGACCGAGAAAGCCGGTGACGTGCCCGGGCTTGATGGTGAACGACAAGTCGTCGACCGCGAGCGTGGGACCGTAGCGCTTCGAGAGGTTTCGAGCCTCGATCATCGGGCCTCCTCCGGAGCTTGCCTGAAGACTCGAACTGGCCTGAAAACGGGTGTGGGGGGCATGCCACCATCTTGGCCGCTCCCAGCCGCCGAGCGCATCGCCCCAGGGCGGGATTTTGCGCCTCATCCAAAAGGACTACCCGGTCCACACTTGCGGGGAGCTCCCAGCACCGCGCGGTAGCTTCAGACGGTGCCAGCCCTCGATGTCGGCGGACTAGTTGTGCGCTACGGCGACCGGGTGGCAGTAGACGGATTGGACCTGCAGGCCGACGCCGGCCAGGGGCTGGGCCTTTTCGGCCCCCCCAGCCCCCGCAAAACCCACACCATGGAAGCCCTCCAGGGCTACCGCAAACCCGCAACCGGACGGGTGCGGGTCCTCGGTCT
>JBPCRR010000393.1:0-2657 GCA_050996645.1 Acidimicrobiales bacterium
GAAGGGAGGGAGGGCGCCGCCGAGAAGCAGAACGAAGAACGCCAGAAGGACGACCAACCGGGAAGAGAGCCACCGACACCAGAAGCTCGACCGACGAAGCCCACCAGCCTTACTCCCTTGACGCCCAAGCCAGCCGGCTGCGTTCCTAGGTCGACAGCCAAGAGGACTGGGAGCTGGTCCGGACCTTCAGCGACCAGGCGTCAGGGGCCACCACCGAACGGCCCGACCTGGAGCGGGCGCTTGCCGAAGCGCGCGCTCACCGCTTCGACCTTCTCCCCGTCTACCGCGTCGACCGCTTTGCCCGATTCGTGCGGGGACTGGCGACCCTCCTCGAACAGCTCGACGCCGCCGGTGTTGCCTTCCGTTCGGCCACTGAACCGTTCGACACCGCCACGCCGGCCGGCCGGATGATGGTGCAGATGCTCGGGGTGTTCGCGGAGTTCGAGCGGGCCACCATTATCGACCGGGTCATCGCCGGCATGGAACGCAAGGCTGCCCGCGGCGAGTGGTGCGGTGGCTCGCGTCCCAACGACATGGCCGTTCTGACGGTGCTGCGCAATCGGGTCTACCTCGGCGAGGTCTACTTCCGCGACACTTACCACCCTGCACCGCACCCGCCGATCGTTGACCCCGAGACCTTCGATCTCGCCGGCCAGATCCTTCGCCTTCGTAGCGAGGAATACTCGCACCGTGCTTCCAATGCTAGCGACTATCAGTTCGCCGGGCTCATCACCTGTACGCACTGCGGCAAGCGCTACATCGGCACCGCCGCCCACGGCAATAAATACCGCTACCGCTACTACACCTGCTTTTCCCGCCACCGCTACGGAACCGCCACCTGCGCCGCTGAACGGCTTCCAGCCGACCAGCTCGAAGACGGAGTGCACGGTTCGCTCCTACGCATGATCCGCCGACGAGACTTGCTCGACAAGGCGCTCACAGCCGGACTTGCCCGTTCTGGAGTCAAACGCGCTCAGCTACAGGACGAGCTGGGTGTCGTTGGCGCCGAACTGACGAAAGCCGAGGAAGCCATCGAGCGGTACTTCCTCGCCTTCGAAGGAGGCGCCCTTTCCGAGGCGACCTGTGGGCAACGCGTCCAGATCCTCGGAGGAAAGATCGCCACCCTCCAAGCTCGCCAGAGCGAACTGGCAACGCTCCTCGACGTCGAACGAGAGCCCACCATCACCCAAGCCCATCTCGATAGGCTCCGCGGCCACGTCATCGATACCATCGAGCACGGCGACCCCGAAGCTCAAAAGGGCCTCCTCCAAGCACTCGTCGACCGGATCGAGGTTGAGAGCCGCGCGTCCGTGCGCCCGCACTTCCGGGTACCACTCGATGGAAAGGACCCAAGGGGATCGAACCCTCCCGACCTCGGAAAGGCTCGACCACCGTCAGGGTCGGTGCCCCCGGCAGTGGTGCCCCCGGCAGGATTCGAACCTGCGCACCCGGCTCCGGAGGCCGGTGCTCTATCCCCTGAGCTACGAGGGCGGGACAGGCGAGCATAGCTAAAGGGGAAATGAACCCAGCGAGGGCGCCTACGATGCCGGGCGTGGGCGCCGGCACCGTGTTGGTCGTCGACGACGACCCGGTGATCGTCGGGCTGCTGCAGCTCAACTTCGAGATCGAGGGCTACGAGGTCGTCACTGCCCCTGACGGTGAGTCGGGCCAGGCGTTGGCCCGAGAGCGCCAACCGGACGTGATCGTGCTCGACGTGATGATGCCCCGTGTAAGCGGCCTCGAGGTCGCGCGCAGGCTGCGCGCTGACCCCGTCACCGCCTACCTGCCCATCCTCTTATTGTCCGCAAAGGCCCAGAAGGCCGACGTGGAAGCCGGCCGGGCGGTGGCCGACGACTATGTGACCAAGCCGTTCGAGCCCCTCGAGCTGCTCGCCCGGGTTGGTCGGTTGTTCGAGGTTGGCCGCGCGCGCCGGATGCGGCCCAAGTGATTCCCGACCCCGGCGAGATGTCCTCCGGCGCGCTATCCGAGCCGCTGGCGTGGAGCCTGCTCCCCGACACCGCTGAGCTGGGGCCCAGCGGCGGGCTGAGGGTCGGGGGCGTCGACCTGGCGTCGCTGTGCGAGGAGGTGGGAACGCCAGTCTTCGTCTACGACGAGGAGCACATGAGACGTCGCTGCCGCGAAGCGGTCGAAGCGTGGGGACCCGGCGTGGCCTACGCGTCCAAGGCTTTTCTCTGCATGGAAATGGCGAGGCTGGCTCACGCCGAGGGCATGTGCTTGGACGTTGCGACCGGAGGGGAGCTCCACGTTGCCCTGTCTGCGGGCGTCGACCCCGAGCGGTTGGTGCTGCATGGCAACAACAAGTCCGACGCCGAGATCTCACGTGCCCTGGAGGTTGGCGTGGGGCGCATTGTCGTCGACTCCTTTGACGAGATCGACCGCCTGGAGCGCCTGGCACCTGGATCCGGGCGCCGGCCGTCGGTGATGGTGCGGGTCACCCCCGGCATCGAGGCGCACACCCACGAGTTCGTGATGACCGGGCAGGAGGATTCCAAGTTCGGCTTCGGGTTGGCGTCCGGGGCCGCCCGTGAGGCGGTGGCGCGGCTGGGTCGGGCGGGCAGCCCCGTCGAGCTCACGGGGATCCACGCCCACATCGGTTCACAGATCTTCGCCCTCGAGTCCTTCGAGAAGGCCGTTGG
>JBPCRR010000317.1:0-8012 GCA_050996645.1 Acidimicrobiales bacterium
CGACGCCTCCGACGATCGCCACTCTAGCGGCCCGGGACCGGCGCGACAGTGGTCGGCGGGGCTCGGTGGGCAGAGATGAGTTAGATGACGTGGTTTTCATAGCCGGCAAGCTACGTAGCGCAGGTGAGAGCACCTCGACGATCAGATGAGAGGTCGCTGAGAAACGCCGCCGCCCACCGCACCGTCCTCTCAGCGATCTCTCAGCCGCTCCATCGGTGTTTCTCATCTCCCGTCGCTACAACCACGGCATGCCCACGCTTGATTGGCTGGATCTGGTCATCATTGCGATCGTGGTCCTGGCCGCGCTGCACGGGTACCGTCGCGGCGCCATCTCCCAGCTCTTCTCCTATGCCGGCCTCGGCCTGGGCCTGATCGTCGGTATCGCCGTCGCTCCGTTCGCGGTCGGGTTGGTGACCTCACTCGTCGCCAAGGCGGTGGTGGCGTTGGTCGTCGTCCTCGGTGCCGGTGCGCTCCTCAGCGCGATCGGCCGCCGCCTCGGCTTTGTGGCGTCGAGGCTGACCCGCCGCGTGCACCTGGGGCCGCTGGACTCCGTCGCCGGCGCGGTGGTCGCCGGCGTCTATAGCGCTCGCTCTCTGTGCGCTGGCGGCCACCCTCCTCGCCGGCGGCCCGTCGCAGACGCTCAGCTCCGCGATCGCCAGGTCCAGTGTGATCGCGCGCGTGGATCGCAACCTGCCCGGCCTCAACCAGGTCACTCAGCTCGCGCGACGGGCCGCCGGCGCCCGGCTCGGCCGCTTGGTCACCGGGGTCACCGATGGTCGAGGACCCGGTGCCCGATCCGGGCCGGCCTCGCCGCCTGCTCGACCCCGATCCTGACCACTCGCAAGACCCACAGGTGCGCCCGCGTGCTCAGCGAGACCGACGTTGGGAGGGTGGTCCGGGCCGAAACCGGCCGGCGAACAGACGCCGGCGACTGCTTCTGGTGACAACCCGCCACACCCACGGCGCCAAGAGGCGGCTGACCGGTTCAGCGGGCGGATGGCGCCCGCTGCCGCGCGCGGTGATGGCGGCGAGCACGCCCGCGCTCAGGTGCCTGCTGGACGCGGCGATGACGTGAGACGCGGTCACGCGCCGGCGAAGGGGCGGTTGACGACCAGGACCACGGCCGGGGTCTCAGTGGCGGCCAGGACCGTTTCCACGGTGGACCCGAAGTGGCAGTGGTCGCCGCCACCTCGGCGGGCCGCTCCCAGGACGATGAGGTCATAGCTGCCGGTGGCCAGCTCGGCCAGGATCGCCTGGGCGGGGACATCCCCTCCCCGGAGCTTGTGGCTGACGTTGACCCCGAGGACGCTGAGGCGCTCGGCCAGGCCCGAGGCCAGCTCAGTGCCGACGCGCTCCACCGCGTCGATGAGCCCCGTGCGGCCCTGGGACCGTGAGGCGATTGGAGGCAGCACATGGAAGACGACCAGTTCGCTGTCCTGGCCCCGCGCCAGGCAGGCGGCCACCTCGCTGGCCGAGATCGAGTACCCGAGCCCGTCCACCGGGACCAGGATGCGGGCAGCGGCTCCCGGCCGGGCTTGATCGCCGTCGCCCACGACCATGAGCACGTCGGCGTGCGAGTGGCCCACGATCCGGTCCTGGGTGGCCCCGAACGACAGCAGCGGATCGCGGCCCGCTCGGGGCGCCGCGAGCACCACCAGGTCGGTTTGCTGAGTCGAGGCCAAGAAGTCACCCAGGTCAGGGAGGGCGTCCCCGCCGTTGGCGCGGACCGCCGCCGGCGTTGGTGATGCGCGCGCCGGGTCGACCTCGTCCAGGGGCACCTCGTCGACGTCCAGGATCAGACGCTGGTCCTGCCGGGCCGCGGCCAAGGCAGCGACGACCGCCGTGACCGGCTGAGGCGGCGGGCCGGGAAGGATCGGGACCAGGATTCGCTCCACGGTCATGACGTAGCCACCTTGCTGTGCCTCCTCGAGCGTTAGGCGAAGCCGTTCGGTCTCGGTCGGCTGCGCCCGTCGGCTGAGCGCGGCCAGCAACGGCGTGCCCACCACCAACGTGAGCAGCGCGGCCAGGGCATAGACGGTGTAGACGCGGGTCGAGAGCAGCCCGAGGGTAGTGCCCAGGGAGGCGACGATCACGTCGGTACCGCCTCTGAAGTTGACGCCCAGGCTAACCAGCGCGACGTCGAGTCCTCTGAGCCCACCGAGCCGGGCACCGATCGCCGCAAGCAGAACTTCACCGCGCCCATCGCCGCGAACAGGCCGACGACGACGGCGATCGCCGAGAGGCCATCGAGCTGCGTCACGTCTACCTGCATGCCGGCTACGGTGAAGAAGATCGGCGCGAAGAAGCCGAGCGTCGGGGTGCGGACGCTTTGGAGCAGGGGCGGGTTGACCCGGGGAGCGCCGGCCAGGAGTAGGCCGACGATGAACGCTCCCAGGAGCGGGTGCAGGCCCAGCGCCTGAGTCAGGGCGGCGGCGGCCAGGGTGAGGATCAGGACCAGAGAGATCGGGGCGCGAAGGATGCGCAACGTGTCCGCGCAGCGTCGCATGGCCCAGAACGTGAGCCGCCGCCCCAGGGTCATCAGGAACAGAAAGACGCCGAGGATCGTGATCGCGGCGTCCACGCCTGATGTCAGCGGCGAGCCCGAGGAGATGAACAGGGCCGGTACGACCGGGACCAGGAGCCAGACCAGCACCTCGCTACTGACCCCGGCCACCAGGATGATCTGGGCGTAGTCGCGTCGGCCCAGCCCCTGCTCCAGCAGGAAAGCGGTGGTGACGGTGACGGCGGTCACCGAGAGCACCACGCCCAGGAAGGCGGCCGAGGCCAGGGACTGGCCGAGCGCCAGCTCACCGAAGCCGATTCCGACCGCGATCGAGGACGTGATCGCCCCGGCGGCGGTCAGCGCCCCGACCCTGGCCTTGGCTTTGATGACGGTCAGGTCGACCTCGAGTCCGCCCAGCAGGAGCAGCAGGACTGCCCCCATCCAACTGAGCGCCGACAACGAGGTGCCGACCGCGTGGCCTTTGAACAGCCAGGTCTCCGCTCCCGGGCCGACCACGCCCAAGATCGAGGGACCGAGCATCACTCCGGCCAGGAGCTGGCCGAGGACTTCGGGCAGCCCCGCCCGGCGGGCCAGCTCTCCGACTCCCCGCGAGGCAACCAGTACCACGACCAGGGCAACGAGGACGTTGAGCAGCTGGGGCTCTGACAGACTCATGGCCGGAAGGGTGGCGCGAGCGCCGCGTCGGGGTCGGTCATGGAGCGGAGCCCGTGCTCGTCGTCGTGGAGCTGGTGGTCGTGGTCGTCAGGTGGGCGGGCTTGGGTGAGGACTCCACCCGGATCGAGTAGCTGCTGTTGTGATTTCCCGAGACGGTGATCAGCTGGTAGCTACCCGGCGTGACCTTGGCCCCCTGGGAGCTCCACAGGTCGCTGAGGGCCAGGACGTAGCGGGGCACGGCACTGTTGATCGCCCGATCGGCCACCTGGGTGGTCCCGCCACCCGGATCGTTGCCGAGGATCTGGTACTCGTCCACCTTGGACGCCCCCGGTGGCACCTGGGTTACGATGTAGGTCTGGCCCGCCTGGGCCTGGGTGACGGTGTGGGTCGCGCGCTGGCAGCCGGCGGTGAAGCTGTAGAAGCGGTTGATGCAAACGCGGGTGGTGACCGGTTGCGAGGAAGCGTTGATCAGGCTGAGCGGGCTGGCGGTGAGGCTCCAGACGACGATCGCGGCGCCGAGCAGGCCAACCGCACCGCTGAGCAGACCGCGTGGTCGACCGTAACGGCGGCCGATTGCTCGCGCGAGCCGGAGCTTCACCGCAGCACCACGGCGAAGGCTCCGCCAAAGACGGCCACCCCCAGGGTGATCCAAGCCACGTAGTCGCCAGGCAGGCCGCTGTGGAGGTCCCGGAGGCGCGCCGTGCCCCCGGTGGCCAGCGCCGTGAACTGGGTCGGGGGTCGGAAGGGCAGACGGTGGGCGAACAGCAGCCCCGCCGCCCGGGCCGCCGCCCCCAGCACCGAGGCTAGTAGACCGTAGAGTGCGCCGCCGGTGGGGCTGAACGACGGGACCGGGAGATGGCCGACGGGTCGGCCGTAGAGAACCGCGCGGGCGTAGACGCCGGGGGCTTCGAAGCGGGCGGCCGCCTCCTGCGCGGCGTCGAGAAAGCGGGGGAACACATCGACGAAGAGCCCGCCGGCCAGCAGGAGCGTGGCCGAGGCCGCCAACGAGGCCGGGGTGCGGGAGCGAGCGCCTGGACCCGGGAGCCGGCGCTCAGCGTCGGCGCGGTCCACGATCCTGCTGGGCTCGGTCGCCGAGCCCCAGCCCAGGAACACTCGGCCGGCGGCTCGGAGCACGGTCGCGCCGGTGAGCACCGACACGGCGACGTACACCCACGCCACCCACCCGTAGCCGCTCTGAAACGTCTGGTGGGTCAGCGACTTGCCCAGGAAGGTACGAAACGGAGGCATGGCCGCCACCGCCAGGCCGCCGACCGCGAACAACGCCCCGGTGAACGGCAGACCGCATCCCTGGCCGCGTAGGCGCAGCTCGTGCACGTGGCCGCGGCGGTACTGCAGGATGCCCACGCACACGAACAGCGAAGCCTTGACCAGGCCGTCGACCACCACGTAGATCGCAGTCCCCGACAGGCCGTCCACGCTGAGCAGCCCGATCCCGACCAGCATCAGCCCGAGATGGCTGATCGTCAGAAACGCCAGCAAACGCTTGAGGTGACGCTGCATTAGACACATCACCGCCCCCACCACGGCGGTCACCAGCCCGGCCGCCACCAGGATGACCCGAAGCTGGACGTGCTCAGGCGAGAGGGTGCCGTCGAACACCGTCCAGTAGGTCCGAGCGATCGCGTACAGGCCGAGCTCGCTCATCACCCCGGCGAATAGGATGCACACCGGCGTGGGCGCCACCGTGTAGGCGTCGGCCAACCAGAAGTGAAACGGGACGATCGCCGCCTTGATGAAGAAGCCGCTGACGATCAGCGCGAACGCGACAATCACCAGTCCATCCCGGCGCCCGTGGGACAGCGCGACCCCGATCTGGGCCAGGTTCAGCGCGCCGCTGCGCCCGTAGAGCAGAGCGATACCGGACAGGACTAGAAGGCTCCCACCCCGGCGGTGATGGCAAAGTTCAGCGAGCCCTGCAATGGCGCCCGTTCGTCGGCCTTGTAGCCGGTGAGGGCGATCGCTGCGACGCCCAGCAGCTCGAAGAAGACGAACATGTTGAACAGATCGCCGCTCAGACAGAAGCCGACCATCGCGCCCAGGAAGACCAGCATGAGGGCGTTGAAGGGTCCACCGGCGGTCTCCACGTGCGCCCAAGAGAAGATCAGCGCCGCAAGCATCAGCACCCCGATGAGCGTCGCCAGCCCGGCCCCCAGCGGGTCGACGGCGAACGCGATCCCCAGCGCCACCCCATGGCTGGGTTCAAACCCCCCGAACCAGTAGACGACCAGGCCCGACGTCGCTGACCCCCCCGCCATCACGGCGCACAGACCGGTCACGCCAGCCGCGGTGATGATCGCGGTCAGATCGGCGGCCCGGCGTCCGATCACCGGGCTGGCGCCAACCAGGACAGCCGCGACCAGCAGTGGGATCGCCACCGCCAGCGGCGCGAGAGAGCTCATCGTAAAGCAGACCTCAATCCCTCAGGTCGCCCAGCTCGTTGGGATCGACCGTCCCGAACCGCTTCTGGGTCTGGAGCACCAGCCCCAGCAGAAAGGCGGTGGTGGTGGCGGCCACGACCACATCGGTAAAACACAGAGCCTGAACGACCGGATCGACCACCTGTGTCCCCACCGGGATGCCGGCGAACACCGGCGCGGTCGCCCCGCGCTGATAGCCGATCGCCAACAGCAGCACATAGGTCGCTGACTGCACTACCGACAGCGACACCACCATGTGGACCAGGTGGCGGCTGGTGACGATCCCGTACAGCCCGATCACGAACACCCAGACCACCACGACGTAAGGAAAGAAGCTCATCCTGCACCCCCGCCGGAGGGATCCGCAGACCCTCGACCCCTTCTGGAGGGATCCGCGGATCCATCGGCCCGAACGCGGCGACCCCGGCGTTGGAGGAGCTCCTGGTCCAGGAACTCAGACCACAACAGGACCAGACCCCCGGCCACCTCGATCCCCACCGCCACGTTGGCGAGCGGGATCATCCCGCCCGACAGCAGGCTGTGGACGTGACCGAGAGGCAGGAAGTTGTAGAAGAAGGTCCCGGTGAAGACCAGTCCGCCAAAGCCGATCAGCACCAGGCCGGCGGCGCCTCCGCCCTCGGCCACCTCAACCAGCGAACGGGGCGACACCGCGCGCATCGCCGGGTAGCGGCCGACCAAGTAGATCAGGATCAGGGCGGTCGCGAAGATGATCCCTCCTTGAAATCCGCCCCCCGGCGTGAGTTGACCGTGGACCACGATGTAGACACCGAGCACGACCATCGGGCCAACCAAGCCCAGCCCGACGAGACGCGCCAGGTCACTGGTCTCGCGGCCCACACGAGGGCCAGCGTCCTGGATCCCGAGCTCGTCGCGCTGGCTGCGGAGCAGGACCGCCAGTCCCACCACCGACGCGAGCAGGATGAACTCCTCGCCCATCGTGTCAAAGCCCCGGTAATCGAAGGTCACCGACGAGACAATGTCGGTCGCTCGTCGCTGTGCCACCCCCACCCGGGCCAGCTTCAGGCCGTAGATGCCCCGGTAGTGGCCGAAGCCGGGAAGACCACCCAAGCCCCACAGGAACAGGGCGGCAAAGCCGGCCGCGCCGACGATGAACATCACATTTCGCGTCCGGCGGCTCACCGCCTTGGCACGTTGAGCTTGGCCAGCTTTGACAGCGCCAGCAACAGCATCACCGGCAGAGCCACAGCCCCAACCGTGATCTCCGACAGCGACACGTCGGGCGCCTGAAAGACAAAGAAGAGGACCGCCAACACCACCCCGTAGATCCCGGCCACCAAGGCCTGGCGCCGCGGATCCCGGGTCAGGACCACCGCCGTCGCGCCTGCGGCCACGAGGACCAAGACCACGATCTGCAGGACGATCACCGCTCCTCCACCTCCAGGTTGTCGTCAGGCTCTGGACGCCAGTCGCTCCGAGTCCGGATCAGAACGGCCCGAGCCGTGACATGGACCAACATCGGCGAGGTCACCAGCAGAAACAGCGCAACCACGATCGCGTCGATGGTCATCGCTCCCGAAGACCCATCCGCCGCGATCGCTGCAGCGACGCAGGCCGCGCCGAGCGGAGCCGGCCCGGTGAAATGCAACCGGTCCAGGGCGCCTCGCATCGACAGCACCCCGACGCAGCACACCACCTCCAGGCCGACACCGAGGACCAAGAGCACCAGCGCCAGGACGTGGCGGACACTCACAGCCAGCGCTCTAGGTAACGAACAAAGCCCAACGCCCCCACAAAGGAGACGGCGGCGAGCACGATCGCCAGCTCACCGAAAGCCGGGCGGTGAAATCCCTCGGCCAGCAGCACGAACACCACCGCCGCGACCGTCCCGGTCAGCTCTAGCGCCACCAGCCCCTCCAGCAGCGACGCCCGGGCACACACCACCCCGCAGGGGATCAGGGTCACCAGCAGCACCATCGCGGCGATCAACCACGAGTTCATCCCCAGCTCCAGCGGGTCCGCATCGACCCGTCGACCGGTCGCCACCAGCTGGTGGACCACGATCACGTCGGCGTCCCGGTCGACGCCGACCACATAGGTGTTCGGGGCCAACGAGCCAGCGGCCTCGGCGAGCCCCCGGCGCGCCGCGTCTGTCGGACCATCGCCGCCGGCATCGAAACGCAACACGCGCAACGAGCCCGTGACCTCTCGGCGCCGAACCAGCCGACGCCACAGCGCCACGATCAGCATCACGGTGTCAGGCAGCATCTGGGCCGCGGGCCGCCAGGCGAGCCTAAGCCACCGCCATGAGATCCGGAGACGGGCACGGGCGACCACCGCAGTGGTGGCGCCAAGGCCAGCCGCGAGCGCGCCGGCAAGCAGCTCGGGAACCGCCAGCGTGTAGTCCAACGCCAGCC
>JBPCRR010000324.1:0-10450 GCA_050996645.1 Acidimicrobiales bacterium
GGGTCCCGAGCACCACCGCGACGGATCGGGCCGGGGCCATTGTTGCGACGCTATTCTCTCGCGGGACCCATCCACCCGACGTCTCCGAAACGAACAACAATCGTGGCCTTCGACGTGGACACCTTCGCTCGCATGGGAGGTCGCCTTGACCTCGGAGACCTCGACCTGGAGCGCGGGTTCGAGGGGACTCCTCTGGACGACGCGTCGCTGCGGTGCCTGCAGTACATGCACGACATCGAACACCACACCTCCTGTTACCTGCGTGACATCCTGGTCACCAAGGCGCACCAGGACCCCGTGATGACGACATTTTTGACTGTGTGGTCCTACGAGGAGCACTGGCACGGCGAGGCCATCGGGCGCGTCCTCGCCACCCACGGGCGCCCCGCCGGCAGCGGTCGGGTGGCGTCTGTGCGCGCCGCCCTGCCGAGGACCGAGCGGTGGCGGCCGCTGTCGTTCCTCATCGGCTCGACGCTGTTCCCCGACATGGTCACCGTGCAGCTGGTGTGGGGGGCGGTCAACGAGTGGACGACACAGGCCGGGTACAACCTCCTCGCGCGCCGCAGCGGCCATCCTGTCCTCGGCGACCTGCTGCGCCGGATCATGCGCCAGGAGGGCAAGCACATCGACTTCTACATGACCGAAGCCCGCCGGCGCCTCGCGACGTCGAGGAGGGCCCAGCGCCTTGCCCGCTTCGCGCTGCGCCGCTACTGGCATCCGGTCGGCTATGGCGTGCGCCCGGAGGAGGAGACCGCCTTCTTGGTGAAGCACCTCTTCGCCGGCGAGGAGGGCCGCCGCTCAGCGCAGCGGATTGACCGGCAGGTGGATCGCCTCCCCGGCGTTTCCGGCCTGCACCTGGTCGAAGGTGTCGTCGACCTGTACGCCGCCTGAGTCGCTTTCACAACCCTGGCGGCCTCGTTGCAGTTAGTGGCGGCGGGGCGCGGAGATTCCCTCGTGGGTCGGGACCTCCACTCCCACGCGGCGCATCCCCGACTCGATACGGTCGATCACCGTCTCGATGACCTTGACCCTGGCGTAGCGCTTGTCCTCGGCTTCCACCAGGTCCCATGGAGCGAGCTCCTGGTCGGTCAGCTTGAACATGTCCCGTAGGGCGTCCTCGTACTGCGGGCGCTTCTCCCGGTTCCGCCAGTCCTCCTCGCCGAGCTTCCAGCTCTTGAGCGGGTCGTTCTCCCGGCGCTCGAAGCGTCGCAGCTGCTCGTCATGGGAGATGTGCAACCACAGCTTGATCAACACCATGCCCTCCATGGCGAGCGACGACTCGAACCGCGCGATCTCCTCGTAGGCGCGGCCCCACTGCTCCTCGGTGGCGAAGCCCTCTACCCGTTCCACCAGCACGCGCCCGTACCACGATCGGTCGAACACCGCCATCCCACCCCAGCCCGGCAGCTTGGGAAAGAACCTCCACAGGAAGTGGTGGCGCTTCTCGTCGAAGGTCGGCGCAGCGAAGGAGGCGACACGCACGTGGCGTGCGTCGAGGTTGGCTACGAGTCGCTGGATGGCGCCTCCCTTGCCGGAGGCGTCCCATCCCTCCATGACGACACACACCGCAGGCCCGAGGCGCCCGTCGCCGATCAGGCCGCCGTTGACGAGCCGCAGGTGCAGCAGGCGGCGCTGCGCCTCCGCCAACCTCTTGGCCTCATGCTTCTTGGAAAGGCGGAGGGTGTAGTCGACTCGGTCGAGGTCGGGCACCCAACCATTGAAGCGGAGCCGTAGGCTCGGTGCCCACAAACGGCCAGGAGGAAGCGCATGACGATCGCAGTGGGGGATCGCATCCCCGACATCAAGGTGTTCACGCCAACCAAGGAAGGCCCGAAGCCGGTGCAGACCGGCGAGGTTCTCGGGACGGGGAAGGTGGTGCTGTTCGCGGTGCCGGGTGCGTTCACGCCAACCTGCTCCGACCACCACCTGCCGGGGTTCGTGATGCGCGCCGAGGAGCTGCGCTCCAAGGGAGTGGACACAGTCGCGTGCGTGGCGGTCAACGACGCGTTCGTGATGGGCGCATGGGCCGATGCTCACGAGGTCGGGAAAAGCGTCCTCATGCTCGCTGACGGCGCGGGGGCTTTCACGAAGCAGCTCGGGCTGGACATCGACCTGAGCGGCGGAGGACTCGGCATCCGATCCAAGCGTTACGCGCTGGTCCTCTCCGACGGGGTCGTGACCGACATCGCGCTGGAGGAGGGGCTGGGACTGGACGTCAGCTCAGCCGAGGCGGTGTTGGCGAAGCTCTGAGGACCTCAGCCGGCAGGCCGGTCGCTCCCCGCAGGCTCCTCACGGGGGGTGATCAGGTAGGTCGAGGAGGCCTTGACCACCATCATTCCCGCGCCGTCGACAACCTCAGCCTCGGTGAACGCCACCCGCCGGCCGGAGGAGATCACCCTGGCGGTGCAGGTGAGCTTGCCCCCGACCGTGGCCGGCTTCAAGAAGCTGACCTTCATCTCCACGTTGGCGGTGAAGATCTTGCGGCCCCTCGCGGAGGTGACGGTCGAGGCCGCCATCGCCGAGTCTGCGAAGGCGCCGAGGATCCCGCCCTGGACAATGCCGACCGGGTTCGCGAAGCGCTCGTCTGCCTCCATGGTCCACACCGTCACGCCGGGCTCGGACTTGTCGACGCAGACCATCCCGAGGGTCAGATCGCAGTTCGGCGGCACCCGGGGGGAGCGCTGCGGCGGGGCTTGCACGACGGGAGTCTAGTTGCCGGCGAGCTGCGGCCTACGGCCGGCGCTCGCTGCCGGGGAGGGCGCGCAGCCCCGCCCATGCGAGGTCGGCCAGCCGCCTCGCCATCAGCTCCCCCTCCTCTGGGTCCAGGACCGGCGCCGACGTGGAGCCCGCCGAGCGCCCTTCTGCCCGCTGGACCCAGTGCCGCCCGGCGACCTCGGCGAGGCCGACGATCGCGTAGCCGAGCAAGGCCCTGTGCTCGTCGTCGATGTCGGCGTTGATGAAGGTGGCGATGGTGTCCGCGACGCTCTCCTCGATGCCCCGAAAAGCGACCGCGAACTCGTCGGAGCGGCGGGCGTCGGTGCCGAACAGCAGCTTGAACGCATTGGTGCGGCGGCTCACGAAGTGGAAGTAGGCACGGAACCCGGCTAGCACCCGCTGGTGCGGTGAGGGCTCCGCCGTGGCGCTACCGGCCACGGCTTCGAGGAGCTGGCGGCCGACCAGCTCGACCAACTCGAGGTACAACTCAGACTTCGACGAGAAGTGCTGGTACACGACCGGCTTGGTCACCCCGGCCTCTTCCGCGATGTCCTCCATCGACGTGTCGTGGAACCCCCGCTGGCCGAAGAGCTCCACGGCGACCTCTAGGAGCTGCTTGCGTCTGCGGGCCGCCTGCAGCCGCTGCGGGCGGGCCACACCGCTCAAGGGTGCATCTCGCTTTCCATCAGGGCAGGAAGGTTATCGACCGCCCTGTATCGAACAATCAAGGTGTGAGGCCCCCCAACCCATGAGGCCAGCCAAGCCCGCCGCCACCAAGCACGCGCTCACCCGCCCGCCCGAGCCGCTGCGGCCCGAGCCCGCCCGGCGAGTGGCGATCGGCCTCCTCGCGGCGCGCGCACGGCGCCGCCGCTACGGACCGGCGCCTTCCGCCCCCCGCTGAGCGCGGGGGCGCTTCCACCCGGCGGCGTCGATGACCTCAGCGAGAAGGCCCGGCAGCAGATCCGTCGAGAGGCTCCTGCGCACCACGGCCTGGTTGTGCCCGAGGAGGCGCTCGTCGGGGTTCTCCAGGAACCGCCGCACCGCTTCGGGCTGGCGGGAGTCGAACCACCTGAAGCCGTAGCGGGCCACCTCCGCGGCCACCGGATACCGCCCCACCGCCGCCGGCCGACGGAAGGTGGCGGCTTCGACGGGGGGGTTGCCGAAGCCCTCCCAGAGCGAGGGGAACACTACGACGTCGCATGCGGCGTACGCGTGCTCGATCCCAGCCGCTCCCTGCATGGGCGTCACCGGCCCGCGGCGCACGGGAACCTTGGCCCCTTGCAGGACGCGCTCGAGGACCTCGCCGTAGCCCTCCTCCGCCGGCCCGAGTAGCCAGTAGGTGGCCCCGAGCGCCTCGGCGAACGCAAGGCCCGCCGGCACGTCCTTGCGGGGTATGGCACGGGTCGGCTGCAGCACCAGGACTTCCGCGGGCGTTACCTTCAACGAGCGCAGGGTGGCCTCCCTGTCGCCGAGGGGCGGATCGGGGTCGAAGGCGTTGGGCACAACCGTGGCCTCGATGCCGCGCCGCGCGAGTTGCACGCGTGACAACTCGTTGATCGTGACGTGGGCCCACGCGGGGTCGTCGGGCGGCAGCGGGCTGCTGGCGAACCTCGCCCGCTGCCAGGGGAGGTCGTGGTGGTGCAGTATCGCCGGCCTGCCCCTCAGGGCTGCCGCGACGGCCGCGGTGGCGCCGGGGTTGAGTGGAAGGCTGCAGACGTTCTCGACCACGGTGAGCGCGGCATCGCCCAGCGCCGCGCGGAGGTGGTCGTGATCGAGCGCTGCCGTGCGGGAACCGCTCAGCTGCTCACCCGCGTCGAGCCCTGGGATCAACACGTCCGCGTCGCCCGTGCCTGCCACGGTGCGCACCTCGTAGCCCAGCGCAACCAGCGCGCGCGACCATTTGGCCGCTTCCACCGAAACCCCGTCGGGGCCACCCAGACGGAACGAGACCACGACCGCGAGCGGCCCGCTCATCGGGCTGCTTCCTACCGGCGCCGGCGGTGCCTGCCCCCGCTGATCAACGCCACCAACACCACTGCAACCATCAGCTCGAGCAGGAACGTCACCGCCCAGTGGTCCTGGGGTCTGACGTATATCCCCCGAGCGATGGCGCCGCCGAGGATCGACCCGACTATCCCGATGAGGATCGTCAGGCCGAGGCCCATCGGGTTGGGCCCGGGGACGAGCAGTCGGGCCAGCGCCCCGATGATCAGGCCGCCAATGATGGTGCTCAGGATCAGGAAGACCACAGTTCCTCCGTGCTCACGCCGCGTAGGGGCAAAACCGGCACCGTGGCATCATAAGACAGCTCATGGACGGCAACCACCTGATACTGCACTCGCCGCTTGGTTTCGTGGTCGCCTTCGGCGCGGGCATCACATCGTTCCTGTCCCCTTGTGTGCTGCCGCTGGTGCCTTCGTACCTTTCGATGATGTCGGGGGTCGGGACCGCTCAGCTGGCCACCGCGACGCGCCAGGACCAGCGTCGGCTGCTGCGGAGCACGGTGCTGTTCGTGTTGGGCTTCACCGCGGTGTTCGCCGCGCTGGAGGCCACGGCCAGCAGCCTCGGTCAGGCCCTGCAGTCGCACCAGCGCACGCTCGACGAGGTGGCGGGGGCGCTGATCATCTTCATGGGCCTGGCGGTCGCCGGCGTGGTGCGCCCGGCGTGGCTGATGAGGGAGCGGCGCTTCCACTTCTTGCCCTCGCGCCTGGGCGAGTGGGCCGCGCCGGTGATGGGCATGGCGTTCGCGTTCGGCTGGACGCCTTGCATAGGCCCAGCCTTGGCGGCGGTCCTGGGCCTGGCGAGCGACACCCACACCCTCCTCCGAGGTGAGCTGATGCTGGTGGCATTCTCCTTGGGTCTGGGAGTGCCGTTCATAGTCGCTGGCGTGGGATTTGCGCGGCTGGCGGGGGTCTTCGGCTTCGCGCGCCGCCACCTCGGTGTCATCAACCTCGTGTCCGGCTCGCTGCTCGCCGCCCTCGGGGTGCTGTTGCTCACTGACCAGTTGCACATCGTGTCCACGTGGTTCTCGGATCTCTTGCGCGGGATCGGTTTGAGCCGACTGTCGAGCGTCTGAGGCCTCGCGTCTGAGCGTGACGCCGCCGCTTGCGGGCGATGGCACCGTCCGGCGCCCTGTCGCTAGCCTTGGCGCGGCCCACATGGAACTCGTCATTCGCTTCCGTGCAGCCGTCGCCCTGGTCGACCGGTTCCCAGTCCTGGCTGGCGTCGACCTCGACGTGGCCAGGGGTGAGACGGTCCTGCTCACCGGCGCCAACGGGGCGGGCAAGACCAGCCTCCTACGGGCTGTCGCGGGACTTCTACGGGTCAACAGCGGGACGGCAGAGGTGCTCGGTGTCGACCTAGTCGCGAACCCCCGCGGCGCGCGTCGCCGGGTGGGGCTCGTGGGTCATTCCTCGGGCCTCTACGACGATCTGAGCGTCGAAGACAACGTCGTGTTCGCTCTGCGCGCTGCGGGTTGCGCCGCCTCCGAAGCCGGCCCCGCCCTCGAGCGCGTGGGCCTTGTCGGCCGACTGCGATCGTCGAGGGTCTCCGCCCTTTCGGCGGGACAGCGCCGGCGGGCCGCCCTGGCGATCCTGGTCGCCCGCCGTCCGGAGCTGTGGCTGCTCGACGAGCCCCACGCCGGCCTCGACGCGGCCAACCGGGACCTGCTCGATGTGTTGGTCCATGAGCAGGTGCGCAGTGGGGGCACCGTGGTCCTGGCTTCGCATGAGACCGACCGGGCGCCGGGTCTCGCCGACAGGATCCTTGTCGTCGCGGGGGGCACCGTGGTCAACCAGGTTGCCACCGCCGAAGCGCCGGCGAGCCCTCGCTCCACCGAAGCGTTGGTGGGACATGTGGCGTGACGCCGTCCTCGTCGCCGGCAAGGACCTGCGGATCGAGGCACACAGTCGGGTCACCACCAACCAGGTGGCGCCGTACGCCCTCGTCGTGCTGGTGCTGTTCGGGTTCGCGTTCGACCAGGACCACGACCTGTTGACCAAGGCCGCACCCGGGCTGTTCTGGGTGTCGGTGCTGTTGTGTTCGCTGTTGGCGGTCCAGCGCAGCTTTTCGCTGGAGGCGGTGGACGGGGCGCGAGACGGGCTGCGGCTGTCGGGTCTCGACCCCGCCGGGATCTTCCTCGGGAAGGCCGCGGCCGTGGCGGTGCAACTTGTCGTGCTCGAGGTGCTGCTCGGCGCCGGGATCGTGGTGCTGTTCGGCACCGAGCTGAGAGACGCCGGCCTCCTCGTGGCGACCGCCGTGACGGCGACGGCGGGTCTGGCGGCTGCCGGCGTGGTCTACGGGATCATGGCTGCGGGATTGCGGGTGCGCGAGACCCTGCTGCCCTTGCTGGTCCTGCCGGTGGTCGCTCCGGTCCTCCTCGCTGCCACCCAGGCTTGGCGAGGCGCCCTGGGGCTCTCAGGTGCCGGCGGGTGGCGGTGGCTCGGGCTGCTGGCAACCTTCGCCGCCACTTACCTCGCCCTGGGAGTGCTGGCATTCGGGTCCTTGCTGGAGGACGCGTGACGGTGCGCCCCACTCGGATCGTCGGCGCCGCCGCCCTGGTCGCGCTCGGCGCAACTGCGTACCTGGGCCTGGTGGTGGCGCCGCCCGACGCCGTCCAAGGAGAGCTGGTCAGGCTCATATACGTGCACCCGGCCGCGGCCACCATGTGCTACCTCGGCTTCGGGCTCTGCGCCCTGGCGAGCGCGGCGTACCTGTGGCCGCGGACCCGTAGCCGGCGCTGGGATCACCTCGCCGGCGCCTCGGCCGAGGTGGGGGCCGTGTTCTGCCTGATCACGCTCGTGACCGGGTCCATCTGGGGCCGCGCCTCCTGGGGGGTGTGGTGGACCTGGGACGCTCGCCTGACGCTGACAGCGCTCCTGTTCGCGGCGTTCGCCGGCTACCTGGCGCTTCGCCGCAGCGGTGGCGCCGCCCCGGCGCGCGCCAAGCGCTGCGCGCTTGCGGCGCTGCTTTGCTCTGCTGTGGTGCCCGTGGACCACTACGCCACGAGCTGGTGGTCGACACTCCATCAGGGCAACACGATCATGCGTGCCAACCCGCTGATCCACGGGTGGCAGCTCGCCACTATGAGCCTTTCGTTTCTTGCCTTCGGGCTGGTCTTCGCCTGGCTGGTGATGCACCGCTATCGCCTCGAGGTGCTGGAGGACCGCTACGAGACCGAGGGCTTCGCGCAGGTGATCGCCGACAGGCGCGCAGAGGGCGCGCTCACCGGGGTTGGGGCCGAGGCGTGAACGGCTACGTCGCCGGCGGGTGGGGTGTGGCAACGCTCATCCTCGCCGCCTACGCCTGGCGGACTGTCAGGCGCTCCGCAAGGCTGCGCGCGACTCTCTTTCCCACCCCGCCCGGTCGAACAAGCGACCAAGCCGGCCGAGACCCCGAAGGGAGCCGGTGACGCTCACAGAGGCGCCGCCTCCCTCGCCCCCAGCGCGAGACGGCCCTCGCCGAAGAGCGCGCTTTGGGTCTCGCCGCCGCCAGGTCGGGGCCTTCGTGGTCATCGCCGCCGCTCTCGGGCTGGTCCTGGTGCAGGGCCTCGCCAACGCGACCGTGTACTTCAAGACCGCCGACCAGGCGGTTGCCGATCGCGCCTCGCTCGGCAGCGACCGGTTCCGGATCGAAGGGACGGTGCAGCCCGACGTACGAGAGGTCGCCAAGACCGTGCGGTTCAGCATCGTCAACAACGGCGTGAGCGTCCCAGTGATCGACACCAAGTCGCCCCCACAGCTGTTCAAACCCGGCATACCGGTTGTGCTCGAGGGCCGCTGGCAGGGCCCGGTCTTTGCGAGCGACCGCATCATGGTCAAGCACACCGCGAGCTACACAGAGGCGCACCCCGACCGCCTGAAGCCGCAGCCGATCACCCCGCCCGCGCCGGGCGCCCCGTGAACGCCGCAGTTGGCGAGAGCGCCCTGTTCCTCGGGTTGGCCGCCGCGCTGGCGGGGATCGCCACGTTGGTGCTGGGGCTGGTGCGAGGACGCCCCAATCTTCTGCGCGCCGGGCGAACCTACACCTGGGTGATCCTCCTGGCCGCAGTTGTTGCGACCGTCGCCCTCCAGCACGCGCTGATCGGCCACGACTTCTCGTTGCGGTACGTGGCCGACAACGACAGTCGCGCCACGCCGCTGCTGTACCGGGTGACGGCCATGTGGTCTTCGTTGCAGGGTTCGATATTGCTGTGGACCCTCATACTGTCGGGCTACATCGCCGCGGTCGCGTTGCGCTTCCGGACACGCTCCGAGGACCCGCTCGTGGGGTGGGCTACGGCGGTGTCGTATGTGGTCGCGGCGTTTTTCTTCGGACTGATGCTCACTGCGTCCAACCCGTTCGAGAGGATTAGGGGGGCGCTACCCACCGACGGTCCGGGGCCCGACCCGCTGCTGCAGAACCACATCCTCGTTGCCTTCCACCCCCCCCTGCTGTACCTGGGGCTGGTCGGCTTCACGGTCCCGTTCTCCTTCGCAGTGGCCAGCCTCGTCACCGGGCGGGTGGGGGAGGGATGGCTGGTCGAGACGAGGCGCTGGACTCTCTTCGCGTGGGCGTTTCTGTCGGGGGGCGTGGTGCTCGGCGCCTGGTGGAGCTACCAGGTCCTCGGCTGGGGCGGGTACTGGGCGTGGGACCCGGTGGAGAACGCGGCGTTCATACCCTGGCTGACGGCGACCGCGTACCTGCACTCGGTGATGGTCCAGGAGCGGCGGGGCATGCTCCGGGTCTGGAACCTCAGCCTCCTTATGTCCACGTTCAGCCTGACCATCCTGGCCACCTTCCTCACCAGGTCTGGAGTGCTCAACTCGGTCCACTCGTTCTCCAACTCCGACATCGGCCCGATCCTGCTCGGCTTTTTCGCTGCGATCGTCGCCGCCGCGGTGGGATTGCTGGCGTGGCGGGGGGACAGGCTGCGTTCTACGGGGGCGATCCCCTCGCCGGTCTCGCGCGAGGGCGCGTTCCTCGCCAACAACCTCCTGTTCGGGGCCTTCGCTGCTGTGGTGCTGCTCGGAACCGTGTTCCCCCTCATCGCCCAGGCGGTCAGTGGCGCCCAGCTCACTGTCGGGGCACCCTATTTCGACCGGATGACCATGCCGATCGTGGTCTGCCTGCTGTTCTTGATGGCGGTGGCCCCCGTGCTGCCTTGGAAACGCTCATCGGCTGACGTCTTGCGCCACCGGTTGCTGTGGCCGGCCGTCGCCGGTGTCTCGGTGCTGACCGCCTGCGTGGTCGGCGGCGTCCGTGGACTCAACCCGTTGCTGGCGTTCGGACTGGGGGCGTTCGCGGCCGCCTCGGCGTTGCGCCAGCTCGCGCTGTCTGTGGGGCGACACGGCGGGCGCAGCCTCGCCGGCCGGGTCAGCGGCGGGATGGTCGTCCACCTGGGGGTCATCCTCATAGCCGTGGCGTTCGCCGCCAGCCACTCGTTCGCTCACCAGACACAGCTTTCGTTGCACGCCGGCCAGAGCGCGTCGTTCGACGGGCATCGCTTCACCTACCTCGGCATCAGGACGGAGCGATCCGCCACCAAGACGTCCCTCGTGGCTTCGGTCCAGGTCGACGGAGGAGGTGTCTATGGACCGGCGGTTAGCGAGTACCCCTTTGCCAACGAAGCCATTGGCACGCCGTCGGTCCGTAGCCACCTGACCGAGGACATCTACCTGACTCTGGCGACGGTTCCCCAAGGTCAGGACCCGGCGACGATCGGCGTGGTGATCGAACCTCTCGTGATGTGGATTTG
>JBPCRR010000372.1:0-5964 GCA_050996645.1 Acidimicrobiales bacterium
CTGCCTGCACCTGCGCAAGGTGGTACTGCGCGCCGTCGAACCGCTCGGAGAGCTGGTCGACCAGGGTCTGCTGGCTGGTGATCTTTTGGGCGAGTAACGCCGCTTGGGCCTGGGCGTCTCCGACCGGGTCCGCTTGCGCTGAGGCAGTCCAGGCAGCGGGGACGAGCGCCGCCAAGGCGGTCGCGGCGGCGGACGCGACGAGCATCCGGCAGGCTGAGCGGCGATTGGGGAAGTGGTTCAAACTGCAACGACCCTACGGGTCAGAGGACCAAGCGTCAAGGGATGGCATCGATCTGGGTCGGGTCCCGGTAGAGAATGGCGTTGATTCCGGCGCCGCTTGCGGCGCTGACGTTGGCTTCGCGATCGTCGATGAAGTGGACGTCCTCCGGCAAGGCCTCCATGGCCTCGAGGGCCGCCCGATAGGCGCCCGACTCCGGCTTCACCGTCCGCAGGCGGCAGCTGAACATTCGTGGAGAGAAGGGCGCCAGCCACGGAAGCCGGTCGATCGCGTCGGCCACCTCGATGGGTGCGTTGGAGAACAGCGCCAGAGCCATCCCCCGCTCGGCCGCCCTCGCGGTGGCGTCGAGCGCCTCCGGCTCTGGGAGCAGCCAGCTGGACACGTCGAGGCCGACCAGCTCCTGCAGCGACCCCCTCGGCACCGGCCGCCCCGAAACCCTTTTCCAGTACTCGGCCGCGGTGACGTCCCCGCGGTCGTACGGCGGCCGGTGTTCCCAGTAGGAGGCGGAGAACCCCCAAACGCTCATGCCTAAGGCCTCCGCCATCGCAGCCACGAAGTGCTCGGGCTGCGCCCGGCAAAGCACCTCCCCGTAGTCGCACAGCAGCCACCGCATCGAGCCATGGTAGAGACGGCGGCTCGAGCGCCCGGACCGGGCACCGGCTCCAAGCGTCGGCACTTAGGGTTATCGGGATGAACGAACCCGCGAAGGTCCATCTGGTTGACGGGACCTACGAGCTGTTTCGTCACTCCTTCGGAGCGCCGGCGCACGCCAACTCCAGCGGCCAGGAGGTGGCCGCCGTGAGGGGCGTGGTCGCGTCGCTCCTCGGTCTCCTTGGAGACGGCACGACTCACGTCGGGGTGGCCACCGACCACGTGATCGAGTCGTTCCGCAATGCCATGTGGCCCGGATACAAGACCTCCGCCGGGGTGGACCCGGTCCTGCTCAGGCAGTTCGGGCTGCTGGAGGAAGCCCTCGACGCGCTGGGGGTGGCGGTGTGGGCCATGGTGGAATGGGAGGCGGACGACGCCCTGGCGAGCGCCGCGGCGGTCGCGGCGGCGGACCCGTCGGTCGCCCAGGTGGTGATCTGCACCCCCGACAAGGACCTCGGCCAGTGCGTCTCGGCGACGCGGGTTGTGCAGCTCGACAGGCGGCGCAACACGGTCTTCGACGAGGCCGGCGTGTGGACCAAGTTCGGCGTAGGACCGCCCTCCATACCCGATCTGCTCGCGCTGGTCGGCGACAGCGCCGACGGGTTCCCGGGCCTGCCGGGTCGGGGCGCCAAGTCGGCGGCCGCAGTTCTGGCGCACTACGGGTCGATCGAGGCGATCCCCGACGCTGCCGGCCAGTGGGAGGTCACGGTTCGCGCCGGTGCCACGCTCGCCCGGACACTGGCGGACAATCGCGAGCTGGCGATGCTGTTCAAGGACCTGGCGACGCTGCGCACGCAGCCGGCGGTGGTGGGCTCCACGGAGGAGTTGCGCTGGCGCGGGCCGTCCTCTCAGTTCGCCGCCCTGTGCCAGGAGCTCGACGCCCCGGCACTGGCCCGGCGTGCCGAGGAGCTCGCCTCAAACCGGTAGGCCTCCAGCCGCGGCGCCGTCCCCACGACTCGGCGCGGTGCCGGCGCTCCACGCGGCGGGACGCTCGAGGGCGTCGCGCAGCTGGCGGTGGTAGGAGCGCCGGTCGACCGCCACGGCGCCGAGGGACCGTAGGTGCGGGGTGGGCCACTGCACGTCCAACAGGGAGTAGCCGCCGTGGCGGAGGCGCTCGACCAGCGTGGCCAGGGCGACCTTGGATGCGTCGCGGCCCTGGTGGAACATCGACTCGCCGGCGAAGAGTCCGCCGATGGCCACGCCGTACAGGCCTCCAGCCAGGACCCCTTCGCTGTCCCATGCCTCGACGCTGTGCGCCCAACCGAGCGCGTGCAGCCGGCGGTACGCAACAACGACGTCGTCGTCGATCCAGGCTCCGGGGCGGTGACGGTCGGCGCAGGCTGCCATGACCTCGTCGAACACAGTGTCCACCCGGATCTCGTAACGCCAGCACGAACGCCGCCAGGACCGGGTCATCCGCAACCCGCCAAGGGGGATGACACCTCGGGGATCGGGCGACCACCAGCCGAGGCGCCCGCGCCCGATGGTCATCGGGAACAGCCCGGCGCGGTAGGCGGCGAGCAGGGTGCCCGGCTCGAGGTCCGCCCCGAGGGCGACGACCTCGTGATCGGCCGCGGCCTCTATCCCCTCGACGCGGGTCGGGAACCGCCACCGGCTCGGGGGCGGCTCGACCGGAGCGCTCGCGGTCCGGAACACCGGGTCCATCGTACGGGCACGAGAGACCCCGCATGGCCGTTGCCAGACGTCGAGCTGCCGTTCATGGTCGAAGTTCGCGCTGCGTGATCCGCAAGGACGTTCTCCAAGCGCTGGCGCCAGATAGGGCGACCCATAGATGGCGACATAGCGGGAGCCAGACCGGGGAAAGCACGCTCGAAGGGGAGGCTGTTGTGTCAGGCTCCTTCCCCTACAGACCGGCCGCTCTCGGACGCTTCTTGGAATTCGTAGGTTGGATTGAGCATGGCCAGACGGCCTTGATGGGTGCCGATGGCACCCTCGGCGACGAGTTTCGCTCCGGGCTCGATGCCGGCGACGCCCCGTCGACCGAGGAACACGATGGTCAATGCGCCGGTCGGATCGACCAAGGTGCACTCGAAGGTCGGAACCCCCGCCCATGGCTGAACGCGAACCGTGCGCACTCGGCCGGCTACTCGTGTGCGTTGGCGGTGTTGGACTTCGCCAAGCGGCGTGGTTCCGGGCAGCGGCGTCGGGATCGGCTGGGTCACGGCACGACGCCCTGAGCGCGCCGTAGCCGTCGGGGGCGTGTGGCCGTGGCTGTCGGTGAGGCGGTCCTCGGTCGTGCCGGGTGTGGACTCGTCTTCGGGCCTGCGACGACTTAACAGGCCCCGCACGTCGAACGGCGCGATGGTGGCGCTGACATTGGGGATCTGTGTCACTGCGGCCACGATTCGGTCTGCGGTGTGATCGTGGAGGAGGTGGCTGGCAAAACCCCGGTAAGCCCGGCGCGGCAGCACCATCAGCACCTCGGTCCGTCCGTCGCTGGCCAGATCGTCGGCTAGCTCGGTTGCGGCGTGCACCAACCGGCGGTCCGGGCACTCGGTGACTTCGAGGGCCACCTTGTCCAGTCCCAGTCGACTCCACGCTCGGCTGAGCTTCGCCGCCCGTTCTTCGTCGGTCATGAAGTGGATGGCGCGTAGCTCGTTGCCGAGGGACAGAGAACGGGCGAGCTGCAGCCCTCGGGCCGTGGCCAGGTCTATTCGGTCGACCAGCAGCAACACCACATGGCGGGGCAACGTGGGCGCGCCGACAGCCTCCGGCGCAGCTTCCTCGGCGAGCACCTCCCGTTCGGTGTCATACCGCTTGTGGGTTCGCGACAGCCCGAAGACGATGAGGGGGATAACCACCACCACCGCCCAGGCCCCCCGAGTGAACTCGGTGATCACGAAGATCAGCGTGACGGCCAGGCTGGCGGCGAATGCGAGACCGTTGACGATCAGACCGCGGCGCTGCTCCGGCCCGGAATGAGTCAAGTAGTAGCGGGTCATGCCCGCCCCGGCCATGGTAAAGCCCGTGAACACGGTGCAGGCGTACAGCGGTATCAGGCTGGCCACGTTGGCCCGGGTGACGATCAGCAGACCGACTGAGAGCAGCGCGAGCACGAAGATGCCGTTGGAGTAGACTAGGCGGTGACCGCGAGTGATAAAGGGCCGGGGCAGGTAGGCGTCTTGGGCTATGAAGCTGACGAGGAGCGGGAAGCCGTTGAAGCTGGTGTTGGCCCCAAGGATCAGGATCACGGCCGTGCTGAACTGCAGCGAGTAGTAGAAGATGTCAGGCAGGGTGCCGTGACCGAAAACCTGCCGCCCGATCTGGGACAGCACTGTGGGCGTCCCCGAGTTGTAGGGCAGGGCGTGAGTCACTGCGGCCAGAACCGACACGGCCAGGAACAGCACACCCAGAATCGTGGCCATCAGCACCAGGGTTTGGCGGGCGTTGCGAACTTGGGGATTGCGAAAAACGGTGACCGCATTGGAGATGGCTTCCATGCCGGTCATGGCCGAACCGCCGTTAGCGAACCCCCGCAAGAACAAGAAAACCGACGTGCCCATCAGCAAACCGGAGCCGGTGTGGACCACCGGGATGTGGCGGGCGCCGGCGGGGATGTGAGCCAGCGGACCGTGCATGGCCACCCGCACGACCGCCACCACCATCAGCACAAACATGCTGGCCAGGAACCAGTAGGTGGGCACGGCGAAGATCTGACCTGCCTCTCTTATTCCGCGCAGGTTGCCGAATGTGAGCAGCGTCACGAACAGCACCGACAGCAGAATCGCCGAGACGTGCAAGCTGGGAAAGGCTGACAGAATGGCGTCCACCCCCGCCGCGATCGACACCGCTACGGTCAGCGTGTAGCTGCACAACAACGCTGCCCCGGGGATCTGCGCTGTGTTGTAACCGAAGTTTTCTCGGCTCACCACGTACGAGCCGCCCGACACCGGGTAGGTCTTGACTACAGTCCGGTAGGACAAGCAGACGACGCCCAGCACAACCAGCAGCAACGCGGTGATCGGGGTGATCAGCCCGAATGCGCCCAAGCCGGCAGCCGGGATCAGGATGCGCAGCACCGACTCGGTGGCGTAGGCAGCAGACGACATCACGTCTGAGGACAGCACCGCCAGCGCTACCGGCTTACCCAGTCGTTCACTGTGGAGTTGCTCGCTGACCAGCGGCGGTCCGAGGACCGCCCGCTTCCAGCGGTACGCCCGCGTCTCGGGGAGATACGGGCTCGTACCAGCTGAGGACCGACCGGGTTGGAGCCATCCCGGCTGGTGGCCCGGAGACGGTCCGTCTTCCCTTGACGCGTTGCTCAACGCCGGTCCCCCACGAGTCAAGAACAGACCGATGAAGACAGTACTCGCGTGGGCGGCACGAACCGCTCCAACCGGCCGCGGCCGAGCTCCCGATCAGAGCAAATTGACTCTTTGAGGAGGGCACTTGGCAGTGGTCGGAGACGACATCGATCCGTCGACCTCACGCATTTCAGGCGCGCGCTCTACCAACTGAGCTATCCGACCGCGGACCTGACGGGATTTGAACCCGCGTCCTCCGGCTTGACAGGCCGGCGTGCACTCCAAACTGCACCACAGGTCCTTGCGCGGCCCGCGAGGGCTGAAGGGAGACTCTAGAGCGGTTTGGTCACGGGTCATGGCCTAAGGTCTGGCCAAACCACCGACGGCTCCCGGCCCGGCAGGCGGGAAGATTCGGGACCGAAACCGCCACCGGATGCGACGAGCCGACCGTTACAAGTCCCGCCGAGCTCCACTTCCTGGCCAATGTCAATCCGACAAGCGGCGTCTTCGAAAACCTCCGCACAAGTCTCGACTGACAGCCACCTCCTTGTCAACATCCGAAAGTTCACCGGGGTCCGCTACCGGGAGCTAAACGGGCTGGTGGCCCGGGACATGCTTGATCAGGCTTCCGCCACCTTCCTGCGTGGTTGTGTTCGCAGTGGGCTGTCGATACTGGTGGCCGCAGCGCCCGGTTCGGGCAAGACCACCCTGCTTTCCTGCCTCGCAGCCGAGTTGGATCCGCACTTGCGGGTGGTGGTGGCCGAGGAGGTCTTCGAAACTGACATCCCGCTTCCGAACGTCGCCCACATG
>JBPCRR010000025.1:0-4310 GCA_050996645.1 Acidimicrobiales bacterium
CAGCGAGGTAAGCCCGCCGGCGTTCTCCACTAGCGCGTCGCACGCCGCCATCAGCGCGGGCATCTGATCGGTCCAGCCGAGCACCACCGCTGGAGCACCTGACAAGGAGGCGAGCGAGGCGACCCGCCGATGGAGGCGCCCGTCGTGGCCGCATACCACGACCGGCACGAACCGCCCGGCGCAGGTGACGGCCTCGAACCCATCGCCTATCCCGCCGATGCCCCAGGAGCCCGCCACGATCAACACCGCAACCTCGCCCTCGAGCAGCCCGAGCTGGGCGCGCGCGGCTGCGCGCAGGGCGGGATCGCGAGCGGCTTCGTACTCCCCCGATACGAGCGGGACGCATGCGAGGGTGGGACGGCCGCTTCGCTCCCGTGCCGTCGCGGCAGGGGTCTCGTGCACGGCCAGGTTGAGGTCGATGCCACGATGGACCCAAAGGGGGTGCACGCCGAAATCGGTGATGAAGTTGACGGCGGGGACCGCCAGCCTGGCGCGGGAGCGGAGGTGCCCGAGGCACAACGTTGACAACGGGTACGTGGAGACCACCAGGTCGAAGCCGCCCTCGGAGACCCAACGGAGCACCCTTCGGCCCGTGAGCGCGGCCACCAGCCACGCGACCAGGGGACACAGCCCGGGCACCCTCTGCCAGAAGCGGTAGGTGGCGTCGTACATCGATGGGGCGTGGCTCAACTCGAAGCGATAGCCGATCTTGAGGGCAGCTCCCATCCGGATCGGACCGGCTTCGAGGAAGTCTCGCACCTCGACAGCGTGGCCTTCCGAGCGCAGCCGGTGAGCCAGCTCGCGGGCGGCCCCGTCGTGGCCAGCACCCATGCTGGCCGACAGGACCAGGATACGGCGCTGATCGGGCCGCGCCCGGTCCGCGGGGGGGGTGCCGGGCGTCGCGTCCCGGTGGCCATGGCGGCGCCTGAGCACGACTGGACAGATTAGCCTCAACGGCCCGGGGCATCCGGGCGCCGTAACGATCTGGACCCCGAGGGAGGATGCTGCGATGAGAGTGCCGATGAACGTCGGAGACTTCCTGCGACGCGGAGCAGCGGTGTACGGGGATCGGGTCGCCGTGGTCGACGAACCGGGAACGCCCGGATCGCTCGGATCGCTGACATACCGGCAGGTCGAGGCCCGAGGGCGGGGCATGGCGCTCGCTTTTGACCGAATGGGCGTCGGGCAGGGGGAGCGGGTGGCGATCGTCAGTCCGAACTCCGCGCGCTTCTACATCTCCTATTTCGGCGTCAGCGCCCACGGCCGGGTCCTCGTGCCGATCAACTTCCGGCTCACAGCCGAAGAGGTCGGCTACATAGTGGCCCATTCGGGTGCGACGGTGCTGCTCGTCGATCCCGAGTCCGACGCCAACCTCACGGGGGGCGACGCCAAGCACCGGATGGTGCTCGACGGTTCGGCCGACGCCGAGCTGTTCGCCGAGGCGAGCGAGGGCGCGCAGCCCGAGGACTGGGCGGCAGACGAGGGCGCCACGGCGAGCATCAACTACACCAGCGGCACGACGGCCAGGCCCAAGGGAGTCCAGCTGACCCACCGGAACTGCTGGCTCAACGCCGCCATCTTTGGTTGGCACGGCGGCGTCGACGACCGCGACGTCTACCTGCACACGCTGCCGATGTTCCACTGCAACGGTTGGGGCATGCCATACGCGGTCGCGGCGATGGGCGTGGCTCAGGTGGTGGTTCGAAAGATCGACGGCGAGGAGATACTCCGCCGCGTTGGGGCGCATGGCGTCACTCTCTTGTGCGCGGCCCCGGCGGTTGTAGCCGCGGTGCTCGACGCAGCTTCTGCTCGTAGCGACCGTGGTGAGGACGTGCCGGGACGCGGAACGGTTCGCATTGTCGTCGCCGGAGCACCGCCACCGTCGAAGACGATCGAGCGGGTCATGAGCGAGCTGGGGTGGGAGTTCATCCAGATATATGGGCTCACCGAGACGGCGCCGCTGCTGACGATCAGCCGGGGCCGCAGCGAGTGGGACGGCCTCGAGCTGTCGGAGCGCGCCCGGCTCCTGTCCAGGGCTGGGGTGCCGGCGGTCGGCGTCGAGATACGCACAGGCCCAGAGGGGGAGGTGCTCGCCCGGTCGAATCACGTCTTCGAGGGGTATTGGGAGCAGCCCGACGAGTCCGGCAAGGCGCTGGCCGAGGGGTGGTTTCACACTGGCGACGAGGGCCACGTCGAAGCCGGCGACTACCTGGTCATCTCCGACCGCAAGAAGGACGTGATCATTTCAGGTGGGGAAAACGTCAGCTCCGTCGAGGTCGAAGACGTTCTCTACCAGCATCCCGGCGTGGCCGAAGCCGCGGTGATCGGAGTTCCCGACGAGAAGTGGGGCGAGACGGTCAAGGCCCTCGTCGTCGCCCGCCAGGGCCAAGAGATCGAGGAGGCCGAGGTGATCGAGTTCTGCCGCGGGCGCTTGGCGCACTTCAAGTGCCCGACGTCGGTCGAGATGCGGGACGCTCTGCCCCGAACCGCAACTGGCAAGATGCAGAAGTTCAAGCTGCGCGCGCCGTATTGGGAAGGCCGGGAGCGCCGGGTCAACTGACCCGGATCGACCCTTCGAGGTCCGAGAGGCGGTGGGGTTCAGCCGGACGGGCGGAGCTTTATGATCCTCTGCGAGTACCGCCATGAGCGGCCATCGCCAGCCACCGTGTCGTGGTAGCGACCCGTGGCCACAATGCCCATGTGCCCCTCCACGGGGTCCAGCAGGACGACGTCGCTCACGGCATGCGCAGTACCCGGTTGGGATCCGTAGCTGACCACGACATTGGTCATCAGGTGCACCGCGGGCAGGTAGCTCCCCTCGAGCCACGCCCGCACGGCAGGGCGTCCTGTGTGGGAGACGCCGTTCACGATCACCCGGCCGTCGTCGGTCATGAGCTCGGCGGTGGCGCCGAAGTCGCGGTCGTCGAGCAGGTGCGCGTAGCGCGCTACCAACCGCCGGACAGCCAGGTCGGTTTCGACCGGCACCTCTTTGGTCGAAGAGCTCATCGGCGTACAATAGAACCGGCGCCCGCGGACGCACTGATGCGACCGATGCATTCCCCTGCATGCCCAACGCGGCTCAGGAGCCGGGAACGGCGGTTGTTGGCGCGGTCGCAGGCCCTGCAGCGGCCTTGCCATGGGCCGCCTTGGACGTGTGGGCGCTGACCGACAGGGCAGTCCCCGACTGGGACGTGACGGTCACATCCGCACCGGGCTGCAGGCTGCTGGCTGACGTCAAGCCGCCCGAGTACTTGGTAGAGGGGGCAAGGGCAATCGTCGCCGACTGGCCGTCGGGGCGTGCGAGCGTGACCTCGGTGCTCGAGTCCGTCGCCACCTTCCCCGTATCGAGGGTGAGGGTGACCCACTGGCCGCCTTGTTGGACTTCCAGCGTCGCGTGGTCCGATCGGTCGAGCAGACCGCCACGGTGGCCCTTCCCGGCGGCTTTGTTCGAGGCGTTCGAGGACGCCGGCGGGGGGTTCTGCGCGGGCGCGCCGGCGGTCGGTGTGGGCGTCGCTGATGTGCCTGACGTTGCGGCGAGAGCGGCGGCGGTGCCGCCTCCGGCCAAGACGAGAGCGCCGCCCGCGATCGCAGCGGCTTTGGCCCGGGAACTTCCGAAGATCCTCATTGGATGTCTCCTTGGGGGTAGGTGGGAATCGCTTGTCGAGGCCACTGTGGCCTACGTCCATGAAGAAGACATGGGGAGGATAAGAGGAGAGTGTGATGCCAGCTGAGACCGAAAAACCCAACAACCACAAGCTCTTTCGGCCAAAAAGCCCATGCGAGACCAGCGATCAGTGGTCTCGCCAGAATTGAAAATCCCTTGGATTTCAAGGGGAATGCTTGACGTGGCCGTCAAAAACCTCTTTCATGGCTAGGAACTTCCCCTACACGCCAGGAGGTGGCGATGAACAGAACCGAGTTGGTCAATGCGGTTGCCGCAAAGACCGGCCTCGACAAGAGGCACGCGGAGGCGGCAGCCGGCGCTTTCATCGACTCCGTAATCTCAGAGGTGAGAGCGGGCAACAGGGTGTCGGTGTTCGGCTTCGGTACCTTCACTCCGAAGTCGCGCCCGGCGCGCATGGGCCGCAACCCCCAAACCAACACGCCGATGAAGATCGCGGCGTCCAAGGGAGTCGGCTTCACGCCGGCCTCCTCGTTCAAGACCGCTCTCAACAGCAAGGGTCCGGTCAAGAAGGCTGCCGCCGCGAAGAAGGCTTCGCCCAAGAAGGCACCGGCCAAGAAGGCACCGGCCAAGAAGGCACCGGCCAAGAAGGCACCGGCCAAGAAGGCACCGGCCAAGAAGGCCCGCA
>JBPCRR010000056.1:0-2551 GCA_050996645.1 Acidimicrobiales bacterium
GGCGCAAGCCGTCGCGGGCTCCCTCGACGAGCCGCTTGACGATGAGCTCGTTGAAGCGGCTGGCTGCCAACGCGATCCTGAGGCCCCCGCCGGCCAGGGACCCCTCAAAGCACGTCATCGAGGCCCCCGGTCTCCTCGAGCAGGTGTCCCATGCGCTCCCGCTTGGTCCGGAGATAGTGGATGTTGTCGTCGTGGGGGACCGTCTCGATCGGGACCCGTTCCACTATTTGCAGCCCGAATCCCTCTAGGCCTCCCCTCTTGGCCGGGTTGTTGGTCATCAACCGCATCGTCGTGACCCCAACATCGACGAGGATCTGCGCGCCGATTCCGTACTCCCTGTTGTCCACCGGCAGGCCGAGCTCCAGGTTGGCGTCCACGGTGTCCAGGCCCCCGTCTTGGAGGTCGTAGGCCAGCAGCTTGTGGGTGATGCCGATCCCACGCCCCTCGTGGCCGCGCAGGTAGACCACGACGCCGGTCCCCTCGTTCGCGATGGTGCGCATCGCGGTGTGGAGCTGCGCGCCACAGTCGCAACGCCTCGACGCGAACACGTCGCCGGTGAGGCACTCGCTGTGGACCCTCACCAACACGTTCTGCCGGCCGGCGATCTCGCCCATGACGAAGGCCAGGTGGGTGTCCGCGGGGTCAAGAAGCGACTGGTAGGCGACGCAGGTGAACTCCCCCCATTCGGTCGGCACACGTGCCTGGGCCATCCGGCGGACCAACCGCTCGGTGCGGCGCCGGTAGCGGATCAGGTCGGCAATCGTCACCAGCAGCAACCCGTGCTTGGTCGCGAAGCGCTCCAACTCCTCGCGCCGGGCCATCTCGAGGCCGTCTTCGGTGACCACCTCGCACAGCACCCCCGCCGGCGCCAACCCGGCCAGACGCGCCAGATCGACGACCGCCTCGGTGTGACCGGCGCGCTTCAATACCCCCCCGTCGCGGGCTCTCAGCACGTGCAGGTGGCCGGGACGCGCCAGGTCGCCAGGCCTGGTGGCAGGGTCGACCAGCGCCTTCACGGTGGCCGCCCGGTCCCCCGCCGAGATCCCCGTGGAGGTACCCCGCCTCGCGTCCACGGTGACGGTGAACGCCGTCCGCTGCGCCTCGGTGTTGTTGGCGACCATGAGCGGCAACTCGAGCTCGTCGGCGCGCTGGTTGGTGACCGCCGCGCAGATGAGGCCCGAGGTGTGCCGGACGAAGAACGCCATCTGCTCCGCGGTGGTGCGCTCCGCGGCCAGGATCAGGTCGCCCTCGTTCTCCCTGTCCTCGTCATCGACGACCACCACCACCTCGCCGCGGTCGATCGAGGCGATGGCCTCTTCGATGGTCGCCGTTGGCATTGCCGGTTACCCCGCTTCCTCTGTTGGGGCTGCTGGTGATGTGGCAGATAGAGGGCCATGGTACGGCGACACCAGCCGCTCCACGTACTTGGCCACCACGTCGGCCTCCAGGTTGACCACATCTCCGGGGCGTTTGGCCCCGAGAACCGTGACCTCGGCCGTGTGGGGGATCACCGCCACGCTGAAGTCCGTCTCGCTCACCTCCACCACCGTGAGGCTGCACCCGTCGACGGTCACCGACCCCTTCGGGACCAGGTAGCGCAGGACCGACTCCGGCGCTTCGACGCGCAGCTCCGGCGCCGCCGAGGCGATCCGGCCGACGGCGTCCACGTGGCCCTGCACGAGGTGGCCTCCCAGGCGGTCGGAAAGACGCACAGCCCTCTCCAGGTTGACCGGGTCGCCTGGCCGCAGCGCCCCGAGACCGGTCCTCGACAAGGTCTCGCCGACCGCGTCTGCCGACCATGTCCGGTCGCCGACTGACACCACCGTCAGGCAGCACCCGTTCACCGATATGGAGTCGCCGACGCGAGTGCCTTCGAGGACGATCACGGCCTCGAAGACCAGATGCACCCCGCCCCCCGGCGCCGGTGACGCCTCGAGGAGGCGGCCGGTCTCCTCGACGATTCCGGTGAACATGAGACTACGGTAGGGGTTGGCCCGCACCGGGAGCCAGGTCGATCCTCAGGTCCTCGCCCAGGCGCTGCACGCGGACGAAACGCCCTCTCCAAACCTCGCTCATGGTCGACGCTCCCGGTCCCGCGAACAACGGTATGCCGTCGTCACCACCGGCCAGCGCCGGCGCGAGGTAGATCACGTAGCGGTCGATCAGCCCGGCCTGATGGAAGTCGTGGGCGACCCGAGCCCCGCCTTCGATCAGGACCTGGAGAACCTCACGGCGGCCGAGGTCCGCGAGGACCGCTGCCGGCCTGTCGGTGTAGCTGAGCGCCGGCTGCACACGGGACCCAGGCGACGCTTGGCCGAGCACCATCCTCAGCGGGTCGCGCCCGTCGCCGCCGCGGGCGGTCAGCGCCGGGTCGGCGGCGCGGATCGTGCCCGCTCCCACCATGATCGCGTCGCTCTCCGCACGCAGGCGGTGCACGTCGGCGCGCGCGATCGGGCCGGTGACCCACCGGCTGCTCCCGTCGGGAGCGGCGATGCGCCCGTCGAGGGTCGCCGCCAACTTGAGCACCACCCACGGCAGGCCGCTCGACCTG
>JBPCRR010000096.1:0-3203 GCA_050996645.1 Acidimicrobiales bacterium
GAAGTACTCAAAGGTGGGCTGGTGCTGCTCGGACACCCACGAGTTGTCCTTCGATGACTGCCGGGTGCCGGCGACCAATCTCCTCGGTGAGGAAGGCAGGGGTTACGCACAGTTCCTGCAGACACTCGACGAGGGGCGTATTGCGATCGCCGCCTTGTCGGTGGGGCTGGCGCAGGGGTGCATCGACGAGTCGCTTCGCTACGTCGACGAGCGCGAGGCCTTCGGTCACAAGATCAGCGAGTACCAGGCCCTGCAGTGGAAGATCGCGGACATGGAGGCCAGGACCCACACCGCCCGGTTGGCCTACTACGACGCGGCGTCGCGGCTGATGGCTGGGCGCCCGGTAAAAAAGGCCGCAGCCATCGCCAAGCTCGTCAGTTCCGACGCGGCGATGGTCAACGCCCGCGAAGCCACCCAGATCTTCGGCGGCTATGGGTTCGTCAACGAGACGCCCGTAGGCCGCTTCTACCGCGACGCCAAGATCCTCGAGATAGGCGAGGGCACCTCCGAGGTGCAGCGTATGATCATCGCCCGGGAGCTGGGCCTGCCGGCCAAACCCTGAGCAGCCGGCCAGATCCTGGGCAGCCGGCCAAACTCTGAGTAGTGGGGAGACCTAGGGTTGGTGTCGTGACGGGGGTCAGCTTCCACTTCGACGTGATGTGCCCGTGGGCCTACCAGACCAGCCGCTGGATACGCGAAGCCCGCCAGGTGCGCGACATCGACGTGCGTTGGGGGTTCTTCTCGCTGGAGGAAGTCAACCGCGAGGAAGGCAAGCCCCATCCCTGGGAGCGGCCATGGGCCTACGGCTGGTCGATGCTGCGCGTCGCGGCTCTGCTGCGCCGGCGATCGAATGACGACGTCGACCGCTTCTACGAAGCGACTGGACGGGCGCTGCACCTCGACGGGCAGCCGGTGCAGCGGCGGGAGGTGCTCGAAGTGGTGATGGCCGAAGCCGGCTTCGACCCGGCCACCGTTGCCCAGGCGGTCGACGACCCGAGCACCCACGACGAGGTCCGAGCCGACCACGACCGGGTGGTGGAGGCGGGGGGCTACGGGGTGCCGACGCTTTTCATCGACGGTGGCGGCCGCGACGGTGGAACGGCATTGTTCGGCCCGGTCATCACGCCCGCGCCGGTGGGCGAAGACGCTGGGAAGCTGTGGGATCTCGTGGCCGGGTGGGCCTCCTTTCCCCACCTCTACGAGCTGCGACGGCCAAAGACGGCCGCGGACTGGGAGCACATCGGCGAGCAGTTCGCCCCGTACCTCGCCGCCCGCGACTGGCGCACCATCCAAAACCCGGTTGCGTGAAGGGGGAGCGATGACAACAGCAGACAACAGCCCCACGGGCCTCATCGCCCAGCTGGCCGAGACCTGGGGCGCCACGGCCGAGGTGTGCTGGGGTCCCACCCCGGCACAATGGCGGCTCCCGACGGCCTGCCCCGGATGGTCGGTCAAGGACCAAGTGGTGCACATCATCGGAACCGAGTCGATGCTCGCGGGTCTTCCCACCCCCGACGTCGCACCCTCGGACGCGCCGCACGTGCGAAACGACATCGGGAAGTTCAACGAGGCCTGGATCACCGCCCGCCTCGGCGCTAGCGGCGAGGAGATCCTCGACGAGCTCGAGAGCGTGACGGCATCGCGCTTGGAAGCTCTGCGGGCAATGCCGGAGGAGGCGTGGGAGGAGCCGTCGTGGACGCCAGTCGGCCAGGCCCCGTACCGGCGGTTCATGCAGATCCGCGTGTTCGACTGCTGGGCTCACGAAATGGACATCAAAGACGCCCTCGACCCGCCGGCCGCCCCATCCGCCGGCCAAGCGGCCGAGCAGGCCGTCGATGAGGTGGAGCGGGCATTGGGCCTTCTGATCGGCAAGCGCGCTGCGGCGCCGGCGGGCGCTCGGGTGACGTTGGCGCTGACCGGCCCGGTGCATCGGGACATCCACGTGGCGGTCAACGGGCGCGCGTCGGTGGTCGACGAGCTCGACTCGCCCGCGAGGGTGGTGTTGCGGATGAGCTCGCTCGACCTCTTGCGGCTGGGCTGCGGGCGCCGGGACCCAGTCGTCGCCGTGCGCGACGGCGACATCGGCATAGCCGGCGACACCGAGCTGGGGGAGCGGATCCTGGCCCACCTGCCATTCACAATCTGAGGTCCGTGCGAGCAGCCATGCGCCGCGACGAGCTGGAGGCTGCGCGGAATCGCAGCATCGACGACGTCGTGGCCGACGGGCTCTCGGTGCTGTTCTGCGGAATCAACCCGAGCTTGTGGTCCGCAGCGCGCAATCAGCACTTCGCCCGCCCGGGCAACCGGTTCTGGCCGGCGCTGCACCTGTCGGGGTTTACACCGGAGTTGTTGGGACCGGATCGCCAGCGCGAGCTGCTCGGCCACGGCCTCGGCTTGACCAACCTGGTGGCTCGCGCAACTGCCACCGCCGAAGAACTGAGTGCCGCCGAGCTGCGCGCCGGCGCCGCGCTCCTGGCCGACAAGGTGCAGCGGCTGCACCCGAGGTGGCTGGCGATCGTGGGCATCGGCGCCTATCGCAAGGCTTTCGGGCGCCCGCACGCAACCACGGGGCGCCAGGACGAGCCCGTCGGCTTGACCTCGGTGTGGGTCTTGCCGAACCCGAGCGGCCTCAATGTCCACTACAAGCTCGCCAACCTGGTCGAGCAGTTCGCCCTCTTGCGCCAAGCCTTAGTCTGAGACTGACACATGAGATTGACTGGCACATGAGATTGACACAGGCGAGGTCGACCGATCCGAGGGGGTGACAGACGATGAGCGAAGCGCAAGGAGCACCCGGAGGGCAGGCCGCGCTGCCCGATGGGCTGATGGCGGACGCCGAGGCGCTCCTCGAGCCGATGATCGAGCTCCGCCGGCGCATCCACTCTCACCCCGAGCTCGGTCTGCAACTTCCCAAGACCCAGGAGTTGGTCCTCGACGCTCTCGACGGGCTGGGCCTGGACGTCGCAACCGGGGACGCGACCACATCGGTCGTTGCCGTGCTGCACGGCGATGGGGAAGGGCCCACCACGCTGCTTCGCGGGGACATGGACGCGCTCCCCATGCCCGAGGACACCGGCTTGGACTTTGCGTCGAGGGAAGACGGCGTGATGCATGCCTGCGGCCACGACGCCCACGTGGCGATGTTGGTGGGCGCCGCGCGCCTGCTGTCGCGCCGGCGCAGGGAGCTGGCCGGGCGGGTCGTG
>JBPCRR010000107.1:0-6359 GCA_050996645.1 Acidimicrobiales bacterium
CGTCAAGGGAGTAAGGCTGGTGGGCTTCGTCGGTCGAGATTCTGGTGTAGGTGGCTATCTTCACGGTTGGTCGTCCTTATGGCGGTCTGAGTTCTGCGTCTCGGAGGAGACCTCCATCACGGCCGACTGTCAAGGCCATGCGATACCGTCACCGATCGAGATGCGCAGACGTCAGGGACCCGGCGCGGTGGCATCGTCGTTCGGTACTTCGTTGGCGGCCCCTTGCCAGCGACTCGGCGGTGAAGAGGGGCGCGAGTATGTCGGCGAGGGCGATGAGCGCTCGCTCTTCGTGTTCGGCGTCGAGGGGCACCTCGATCGGTGGTAGCAACACGAGTTCGTCTTGTTGGTAGGCCCGTCCGTCACCGTGCCGGCTAGCTAAGCTAGACCAAAGAGGTGCCAACCGACGTCGGCCGGTCGCTCGGTCCAGGGGAGGCGCTGGAGGTCACCGGTCGGGCCGTAGATGACTGATCCGGTCTGTGGTTGCGCCGAGCTGCCGACGGGCCTAGGGTCGAAGTCAGCTTCGACAGTGAGGCTTCGTCTTCGGTCGAGCGCTTTGCTCGGCGTGGCTCTGAGGCAAAGGCCCATGTCTGTGATGCCGGTCCAACTCACCTTCGGCCCGACCCGGCCAGCCGCGCCGACTTCCCCGGCATCTCGCCGCAACGGCAGACCCAAGGCCTCCTTGTGAGCATTGCCCGGCGGGCAACCCACCCCAGGCTCGGACTCCCAGACCCAGGCTGTCACAGACCCATGGGTGCAGGTGGCGGCCTCGGTCCCCGGCTATCCCCCCGCCGGGACCGAGGTCTCCACGTACGCCGTGTCGATGCGCAAGCCGGCAGCTGGGGTCGCAGATCTTGGGCGACCAAGGTCACGGGACGTTAGCAACCGATAGGAGATCGTCATGGAGTTGGGAATGGTGGGGCTGGGTCGGATGGGTGCGAACCTGGTCCGCCGGGTGAGCGCTGCAGGTCACCGCTGCGTCGTGTTCGATGTCGAGCCTGACGCCGTCAAGGCCTTGGAGAAGGAGGGCGCGACTGGGGCCTCGTCGCTAGGCGCCTTGGTGGCCGAGCTGTCTGCGCCGCGGGCGGTGTGGGTGATGGTGCCCGCCGGTGAAGTGACAGATAAGACGGTCAGCGACCTGGCGGAGCATCTGGCACCCGGGGATGTGATCATCGACGGGGGAAACTCCTACTACCGCGACGACATCGCCCGGGCTGAGGCCGTCCGAGGAAAGGGTATCCATCATCTCGACGTGGGAACCAGTGGTGGGGTGTGGGGACTGGAGCGCGGTTATTCGCTGATGATCGGCGGCGAGGACGACGTCGTCGGGCGCCTGCAGCCGATCTTCGAGGCGATCGCCCCCGGTGTCACCGCCGCGGAACGGACTCCGGGGCGCAGCGGGGAGCCGATCCAAGCCGAGCACGGCTATCTGCACTGTGGGCCGAACGGAGCGGGGCATTTCGTGAAGATGGTCCACAACAGGATCGAGTACGGGGCGATGGCCGCATACGCCGAGGGCCTAAACATTTTGAAGAACGCCAACGCCGGAAATGCCAAGCGGGAGGCGGACGCGGAGACCGCCCCGATGGAGAACCCCGAGTTCTACCGCTACGATCTTGACTTGGCGGCGGTGACCGAGGTGTGGCGGCGTGGCAGCGTCATCGCTTCGTGGCTGTTGGACCTGACGGCCGCCGCGCTGGTGGAGGTGCCCGACCTGTCGGATTTCTCGGGTCGGGTCTCGGACTCAGGGGAAGGTCGCTGGACGACGATCGCGGCGATCGAGGAGGGGGTACCGGCGCCTGTTCTCGCGACCGCCTTGTTCTCACGGTTTGCCTCACGGGACCTCGACGGCTTCGCCAACCAGGCGCTCTCCGCCATGCGCAACCAGTTTGGTGGCCACGTCGAAAAGCCGGCGCAATGACGACGCACTTGTCGTCGAGCCCCCCAGGCCAACCAGCGCTGGCAGACAAGCGCATCGCCATCCTTTTCGACATCGACGGGACCCTGATCATCACCGGCGGGGCAGGGGCTGCCTCGTGGCGGATGGCTTTCGACGAGCTGTATTCCATCCCGGCTGATATCGGCGAGTTCACCGACACCGGCATGACCGACCCCGAGGTGGGACGGAAGACCTTCGTGGCCGTGTTACACCGCGATCCGAGCCGGGCCGAGTTCGCCAAGCTGTTGGAGCGGCGTGTCCACTACCTCTACCAGACGGTCGCAGAATCAGACGGCTACCGGGTTCTCGACGGCGTCGATGAGCTGTTGCCCCAACTCCTCGACGCCGGCTACCTGCTCGGCGTCGTTACAGGCAACGTCGAGAATGCCGCCCACATCAAGTTGCACCGGGCCCGGCTCAACCGGTTCTTCTCCTTCGGGGGATACGGCTCTGATGCCACCGATCGGGGCGAGCTCACCAAGATCGCCCTTCGCCGGGCGTCCCTTGTCTACGGCGAGGAGGTACCCGCGTCACGATGCCTCGTGGTAGGCGACACCCCCCATGACACAGAGGGGGCGCACGCGGCGGGCATCGCCTGTGTCGGGGTGGCCAGCCACAACTTCGACGCCGGGCAGCTCAAAGCGGGCGGGGCCGACTACGTCATCGGCTCTCTCAAGGAGGGGCTCCCCCTGTGAATAGCGCGGTGAACGACGCGAGCAGACGGTGGTCGGTAGAAAGCGTGTCTGAGGGCGCACGCCTGTACCTGTTGCCCTTCGCCGCCGTCGCCGGGGGCTGTCACTGTCTCGAAGAGGCGGCCGGCGCTGGCGGCGACGTCGGCTTCGCGGTGGGGCGGACCGTCTGGTTCGACGCCCTGGCCGACCACATGTCGCGACGGGTTGACCGGGCGGCGGCCACCAGGCCGATCGCCGAGCGCTGTCTGGAGACAGTCGCCGCGTACGCACAGTGCGCCGTTTCGAACCCAGCACCGGCCGCCGACGTCTCAAGGGCCCCCGACACGCCTAACGAGGCTGGGCGCGCATGACGGCCAGCTCGCCGGCGGGCCCCTCGCCCGTCCCTGACGACGCGGTGCTGGTGTTATTCGGGGCGACGGGCGATTTGGCCCGCCGCAAGCTGCTGCCGGGCCTGTTCCACCTCGCGGTCGCCGGCTTGATGCCCCACCGATACCGGATCGTGGGATCAGCTCCGCCGGGTGAGGTTTCCGACACCGAAGGCTTCGCGAACGTCGTGCACCGGGCCCTGGTCGACTTCGGACGCAGGGAGGTGACCGATGAGGCCTGGGAGGGCTTCGAGGGTGCCCTGTCATTCGCCGCGTCCATCGATGACGACCTCAGCGCAGTGGTGAAGGCAGTGTCGGAGGCCGAGGCAGACCTGCATGCAGCCCAACGCGTCGTCTACCTGGCCGTCCCGCCTCCGGCGTTCATCCCGATGATCGAGGCGCTAGGCGCCTCGGAGCTGGTGACCAGCCGGACCAAGCTGGTGATCGAGAAGCCTTTCGGGGCCGACCTGGACTCCGCCGCCCAGCTCAACGCCGCCTTGCACAAGGTGTTCACCGAGTCCCAGATTTTTCGCATCGACCATTTCTTGGGAAAGGAGGGCGTCCAGAACCTCCTCGCCGTGCGCTTCGCCAACGGCATCTTCGAGCCGGCCTGGGACGCCCGCCACCTCGACTGCGTCCAGATCGACGTGCCCGAGACCCTCACGATCGAGGGCCGCGGAGCCTTCTACGAGGAAACCGGCGCCTTTCGGGACATGGTCGTCACTCACCTGTTCCAGCTGCTCGGCTTCGTGGCCATGGAAGCCCCCGCCCGCCTTGACGCCAGATCCCTTCGCGCCGAGAAGCTGGCGGTGTTCAAGTCCATGCAGCCGCTCGACCCGGCCCGGGTCGTATACGGCCAGTACGACGGTTATCGCCAAGCGCCGGGCGTGGCTGCCGACTCGAACGTCGAGACCTTCGTGGCCGCCGAGGTCAGGATTGACAACCGCCGCTGGGAAGGAGTCCCCTTCTATCTGCGCACCGGCAAAGCCCTGGCCGAGACCCGATCGACGGTCACCTTGGGGCTCAAGGAGCCGGCCCTTGGGCTCTTCGAGCTGAGCCCCGAGTCGACTGCCGCCCTGGCCCCCAACGAGCTGGTCCTCGAGCTGGCTGACCCGGGCGGGGTGACGGTGGCGTTCTCGGCCAAGCAGCCGGGACCGAAGATGGCCCTAGAGGCGGCCTCGTGTTCGTTTCGATACTCCGATTCGTTCGACTTGGCCCACGAGCTGGAGGCCTACGAGCGGCTGCTCCACGACGTCATGCTCGGAGACCCAACCCTGTTCAACGACGCGGCCGGGATCGAACGGCTCTGGGAGGTCGCCGCACCGCTGCTTCAAGGGCCGCCGGTCTGGTCGCCCTATGCCCAGGGCTCATGGGGGCCCGAGCAGGCTAACCAGCTCGTCTCCCCTCACCGCTGGCACCTGCCCGAGAAGCGATCATGAGCCTGCCGACGCCCCCTGCCAGGCGCATCTCGTCACCAACCAGCCAGCAGGAAAGGTCAACCATGGAAGATTTGACGCAGCTCGAGATGGGGAGCAAAGTCTCCTGCCGAGATGGGATGTGCGGAGAGTTGCGCCGCGTCGTGGCCGACCCGCTGTCGCGGGCGGTCACCCATCTCGTTGTCGAGGCCAAGCACCGCCAGGGGCTCGGTCGACTCGTGCCCATCGAGCTCGTCGCCGCCACGTCTCCGGAGGTTTGCCTGGGCTGCACCGTGGCGGAATTCGAAGGGCTCGAGCATGCCGAAGAGAGCCGTTTTCTGCCTGGAAGCGCCGGTGAGGGGGACTACCCAGCCGACACGGTGCTGTATTTGCCGTACTACGGGCCCATGGAGGGGATGGGGGCCAACGCCAACGAGTCTCAGCCCGCCGCCCATGACAAGGTGCCCGTGGGCGAGGTGGAGGTCCGCCGCGGCGATCAGGTCCACGCTAGCGACGGCGATATCGGGCGGGTAAAGGGACTGTTGATCGACCCTCGGGATCACCACATCACCCACGTGCTTCTCCAAGAGGGACACCTATGGGGTCGCCACGAGGTTGCCATCCCGATCAGCTCGGTGGCCGCAGTTGACGATGGTGTCGTGCTCAAGATCAGCAAGGACGAGGTGCAGGCGTTGCCGGCGGTGGGGGTCAGTCCGTGGTCCACTTGATCCGCCGGGCCAAGGCAGGAAGGAGCGATGCCCGATGCCCGCTGAGCGCGTCGTGGTGGCGATCACCACCCCCCTCGAAGCGGAGCTGGTGGCCCGCATCGCCGCGGTCGATGACCGCCTTGATGTCCGCTATCACCCCGACCAGCTGCCCCCGCTACGCTTCGCGTGCGACCATCGCGGCGTCGAGTCGTTTCGCCGAACCCCGGAGCAGGAAGCCGAGTGGCGGGCGATGCTGTCCGACGCCGAGGTGCTCTTCGGCATCCCCGGCGACTCCCCCGAGGGACTGGCCGAGGCGGTCCGGTCCATTTCCGGGTTGCGGTTCGTCCAAGCTACCGCTGGCGGTGCCGGCGAACAGGTCGGCGCGGCTGGCCTTACCAGCGAGGAGCTGGCCCGGGTGGCGGTCACGAGGGCGGGCGGTGTGCACGTCGGGCCGCTGGCCGAGTTCGCCGTCCTGGGCATGCTCGCCTTCACCAAGGGCCTGCCCCGTCTGCTCGCCGACAAGGCGGAGCGGCGCTGGGACCACTACCCGATGGCCGAGCTGGCAGGGGCAACCGTGCTCGTCGTGGGCGTCGGAGCGGTCGGCACCGAGGTGGCCCGCCTCGCCAAGGCGTTCGGCATGCGGGTAATCGGCGTCAATCGCAGCGGCCACACGGACTCGCCCGATGTCGACGAAGCCCGCCCGTCGCGTTTCTTGGGCGACCTGCTCCCTGTCGCTCATGCCGTGGTGCTCACCCTGCCGTTCACCAAGGAGACAAAGGGGATGATCGATGAGGCGGCGATGGCCCGCATGCGAACCGGCGCGGTCCTCGTTGACGTCGGCCGCGGCGGGGTGGTCGACGAAGCGGCGTTGGTCCGAGCCCTCGAGGAGGACCGTCTGGGCGGTGCCGCCCTCGACGTGTTCGCCACCGAGCCCCTGCCACCCGACAGCGCCCTGTGGGAGCTGCCCAACGTGCTCCTCAGCCCCCACACCGCCGGCCTGTCGCTTCGCGAGAACAGGCGCCTCGTGGCCCTCTTCGCCCAGAACCTGCGGCGCTACCTCGATGGCGACGAGCTGCTCAGCCGTGTCCATCCCAGCCTGCTGTACTGACCGGGAGCAGAAGGAACCGAGGATGCCGAAAAACGCCATCGAGGTCCTCCTCGACAGCCGTCGCCCCGAGCCGACCAGCGAACTGACCGGCGTGGACCGGGCGATAGGGACCGATCGCTGACCGCCACCGACAGAG
>JBPCRR010000179.1:0-10234 GCA_050996645.1 Acidimicrobiales bacterium
CGGTGAACCTGAGCGGCCAGGCGTTCATGGCCCGGGCGTGCCTGCCGCACCTCCAGGCGTCCGACGCCGGCAGGGTGGTCAACATCGCCAGCACCGAAGGCCTCGGTGCCTCTGCCGGCAGCTCGGCTTACACAGTCTCCAAGCACGGGGTGGTGGGCCTCACCAGGAGCCTCGCGGTCGAGCTCGGGCACACCGGTGTGACCTGCAACTGCGTCTGTCCCGGACCCATCCACACGGGAATGACCGAGCCCATCCCCGATGCCGCCAAGGAGAAGTTTGCCCGCCGGCGGGTCCCGCTGCGCCGCTACGGCAACGCCGAGGAGGTGGCCCACATGACGGTGTCGCTATGCCTCCCGGCCGCGTCGTACTGCAACGGCGCCGTGGTGGTCGTCGACGGCGGGATGCTCGCCCAAAACACCTGAGGGGCTTGAGGGGACCCCGATAGTTGCTCACTCCAGCTGTTACGCGTGCTGTAGCTGTTGTTGGTTGAGCCACGCTTGGACGAACTCGGTGGGACTGAGGCCGCCATGGGCCGAGTGACCCTGTCCATGTTGTAGTCGATGCGCCAGTCCTCGAGGAGGATTCTGGCTTCGAGCACCGTGTCGAAGAGCTGGCCGCTGAGGAACTCGTCGCGCAGCCGGCCATTGAAGGACTCGATCCAGGCGTTCTGCCAGAGTTAACCGGGGTCGATGAACACGGTCTCGGTGCTGTTGACAGATCCCGGGAATGACACCACGGTCAGGGAAGCTCAGGGTCAGACAGGCCGACACGACCCGAGCGCCATCACACAGAGTCGACGACGCCAGCACCATCTTCACTGGGAAGCTCAAAGTCGGGAGGCATGGACCGCCAGTTGCCGCTGTCGTCGCGGTAGGCGACGCCGAGCGAGTCGACGGCCGCTCGCGGGAGGGGTTGCGGTACCAGCCGCATACATTCGGACGTGCCAGCTCGGGACAACCTCCGGCACACACCCGAAGGTCACATTGGTGTCGTGCCAACGGATTATTCGAAGTGTGACTCTGCCTTCCCGACCACGCTTCCTGGCCCGGAGGTCACGATTGGGGGCTGGTCCACGTGACGGGCAGCTTCTCAAGGATCCGCACGACGATCGAGTCACGCCAAGCGACCTCGGCTTCGACGACTTCGAGAGGGGGATACTCGGTGAGTAGCACTTCGAACGCGGCGGCAGCTTCCAGTCGGGCGAGTGAGGCGCCGAGGCAGAAGTGGGCGCCAAAGCCAAATCCGAGGTGCTGGTTGTCCTTGCGGGTGACGTCGAAGGTGTGCGGGTCAGGGAAACGGTCGGGATCGCGGTTGGCCGCGCCAACGACGGCGAATACTGTTTCGCCCTTTGCGATGCGCCGACCGTCCTCAAGATCGATGTCGCACAGAGCGAATCGGGGCACGAGCGCCCGGGGTGGGGGCTCATACCGGATTACCTCCTCGAACGCGCCGGGCAGGAGACTCGGGTCGGACCTGAGCGCGGCCGCCTGGTCCGGGTGCTTCGCAAGCAGATGCATGGCGCTTGTCAGGCTGCCGGCCGTCAGCTCCTGACCGGCAGCGTGGAGCATTATGCATGTGGTCACAAGCTCTTGGTGGCTTATTGGGTCATCGTCCTCTTCGGCGGCGATCAGGTGCGAGATGAGATCCTCGGATGGGCAGTGTCGGCGCCGCTCCACTAGCTCCTCGAAGTAAAAGAGGGCCTCTGTGGCGAGTGCGTCGGCGCCGTCTAGGTACTCCGGAGACTGCCGGTTGCCTGGCTCGGCAAGGCCAAGGATCATAGCGCTCCATCGCAGGAAGTCTTCCAGCCGGTCGACCGGCACTCCCAGGATCGACGAAATGACCCCGAGGGGTATCGGATAGGAGAAATCGGCGTAGAAGTCGAAGGAGTGGCGCGTCCGGAGATCGTCGAGCAGCAACCGGCTGGCGTCGCGCACCTGTTCGTGGTGCTGATAAACGGCCTTTGGCGTGAATGTCCTGGCGAGGAGACGGCGAAGCCGGGTGTGGCGCGGGGGGTCATTGAAGAGCAGGATCGGCTCGCTCAACTCGAAGACAGGCCTCTTCGTTCCGGATTCAACAATCGTTTCCGACCAGGCGTTGAGACCGCCGACGGCGTTGCGGGGGTCGACGCTGTAGCGCTGGTCGCGGAGGATGTCGAGGCATGGCTGATAGCCGGTGATGACCCAGATCCCGAGACCTGAGCGGAAGATCGGATTCAGCGACCGGATCTGGTCGAAGAGCGGATAGGGGTCTTCTCGCAGTACTTGGTGGCTCGGGTCCGTTGGGAGGAAGTAGTGCAGGAGCTGCTCATCGAGATCGTCTTGTGTCACGCGGCTTTGAACTGCTTGGGCCATTGGGTTCCCTTAGGGAGTCAGGGGCGGGTGAGGACATAGTCGGTGAGGCGAGCTTCGTGGGTCATCGCCCAGTAGTCGACGAACCGCCAGGGGGTAGGGGAGATGACTCGTCCGCTGAGGTTGCGGTACCAGCTGTTGACAGCCGGATGGCTCCATACCATCCGGCTGTGGGCGTCATCGACGCGCTTAACGTCAGCGGCGTGGACTTGGGGGCGGCAGTCGCATGCCGTGATCCCCTCGGCCAGCTTGCGGATCACTTGCTCCGGTATATGCCTACGTCGCTTCATCGTCGTGATGTCCTCCCTGCCCATCATGGGCATCGGAGCACGCACAACAGGTGGAACAGATCAAGGGGACCACGTCAGGCTCAGCCGGGGTCGGAGCCTGCGGCGGCGAGCACCGCCCGACCACCGGCTGCGGGGCCGTCGGGGCATCCGAAGACTGCGGTGCCCGCGACCAGCACGTCGGCGCCGGCTTCGACGCAACCCCGCGCCGTGGACACCTCGACGCCCCCGTCGACCTCCACCTCGGTGGACAGCCCCTGGCGGCCCACCTCCGCCCTCACCCGCTCGACCTTGGACAACGTGCGCGGTATCAGCTGCTGGCCTCCGTAGCCGGGGTCGATGGTCATGACCAGGGCCAGGTCGCAGACTTCCAGCACGTCGTCGAGGCAGAGAGCAGGCGTGCTTGGGTTGATCGCCGCTCCGGAGCGGCAGTCGAGCTCCCTGATGCGCGTCAGGGTCCGGTGGAGGTGGGGGCACGCCTCGTAGTGGACCGTGATGCCGTCCGCGCCGGCCTCGGCGAAGGTCTCGAGGTGGCGCTCGGGATCGACCACCATCAGGTGCAGCTCGAGGGGGAGGTCGGTCACCCCCCGAAGGTGGCGCACGGTGTCGGTGCCGAAGGTGTAGTTGGGCACGAACACGCCGTCCATGACGTCAACGTGCAGTCGCTCCGCGCCACTGCCCTCGAGCGCTCGCACAGCGTCGGCGAGATGGCCGAAGTCCGCCGCTAAGAGGCTGGGGGCCAACCGGATGGCGTCAGAGCACGCAGGCCAGGTCGATCGGGGCATCGGTCAATCATGCCAGTACGAGCCAACCGGGCTGGTACCGAAGAACAGCTCAGGGCACCTCGGCGCTCGGGACGGCACCGGGTGCGGACCCGTCGCCGACGGGGACCGCGCCGTGGCCGTCACCCGCAACGGCGTGGCCGTTTCCGTCACCCGCAACGGCGTGGCCGTTTCCGGCCAGCTCGGAATGCAGCCCGTGGTCCACCCCGAGGGTGTGGTAGGAGCCGTCGGGGTGGCGGACGATGATGCCGCCCACCGGCTTTTGGATCGGGTGGGCGTTGGTGCGCTGCAGGGCCTGGCAAGCCTTGTATGCGACCACGCCGCTGACGATCGGCGCCACGAACACCCCGTACTGCAGGATCTCGATGAGGCGCTCGAAGCTCACGTGGAGGTCGTTGCCGATGAGGTCGGTGGCCGATGCGAAGGTGAGGTCGGCGAAGAAGGCGATCGCCGCCACCCCCACGGCGGTCCGCAGCGGCTTGTCACGTGGGCGGTCGAGCAGGTTGTGGGGCCCGAAGTCGCGGTAGATGCGCTTGTCGATCCAGGGCCATGCGAACATCAGGGTGAACACGATGCCCGGGATCAACAGGCCTGGGAAGAACGGGTTCGCGATCTCGTGGCCGAATGAGCGGAACTCCCAGTGCGGCCACAGCCGAACGGACCCGTCGAGCCACCCCACGTACCAGTCGGGTTGGGCGCCGGCGGACACCGTGTAGGGGTTGTAGGACCCGTACACCCAGATGGGGTTTATCTGCAGCAGGCCGCCCATGCCGAACAGGACCGCCGCCACGAGCATGAACAGCCCCCCGGACTTGAGGGCGTACTGGGGCCACACCCGGCTGCCGCGGATGTTGGTCTCGGTCTTGCCCGGACCGGGGAAGTCGGTGTGCTTCTGATGCCACAGGATCATCAGGTGGGCCGTGAGCAGGCCGAGGATCAGCAACGGGAAGGCGAACTCGTGGATCACGAACAGCCGTGGGATGAGCGACGTGCCCGGGAACCCCGAGCCCCAGATGTCGAACGCGGCCCAGGGGCCCACCAAAGGCACCGACTCCACGATCGAGAAGAACACCCGCAGGCCGGTACCCGACAGCAGGTCGTCGGGGAGGGAGTAGCCGCTGAAGCCCTCGAGCATGCTCGTCATGAGAAGCAGCAGCCCGATGATCCAGTTCATCTCCCGGGGCCGGCGGAACGCTCCGGTGAAGAAAATGCGGCAGAGGTGGAACGCGACCGCGGCGAGGAAGACCACGGCCGCCCAGTGGTGGGCCTGGCGCATCACCATGCCGGCTCTGACGTTGAAGGAGATGTCGACAACGGACTTGAACGCCTCGGACATCTTCTGGCCGTCGAGGGGCGCGTAGCCGTGCGGGCCGGCGTGGTAGATGATCTCGGTGGCCGAAGGCACGTAGAAAAATGCCAAGTAGACGCCGGTGATCAACAGGATCACGAAGCTGTACATGGCGATCTCGCCGACCATGAACGACCAGTGGTCGGGGAAGATCTTGTCGAGGACGCTCGTCAGGAACTTTGACGAGCCCAGCCGGTCGTCGACGGTGTCGAAGACCTGCCTCTCGGCCTTGGTGCGCTTCTGGGCGGCCAGCCGCTCCCGTGTGCTGCTCATCGGCGGCGCCCTCCTTCGACGCTCATCCGCGGTTCCAGAACCCGGGGCCCAGGGGCTCCTGGTAGCCGATGGTGGTGATCAGGTACCCGTGCTGGTCGACCCCGAGGGGCAGCTGGGGAAGCGAGCGCGACGCGGGCCCGAAGACCGGTTTGCACCCATCGAGCACGTCGAAGGTGGACTGGTGGCAGGGGCAGACCAACTGGTGGGTTTGGACGTTGTAGAGCCCTGCGGGACACCCTGCGTGGGTGCAGATCTTGGAGAAGGCCACGAGGCGGCCGCTGTTGCGGCTCACGGTCCACTCTGGGTGGCGCATGTGGAGTGGGGAGTCGCCCACATTGATGAGCAGAGTCGACGCCTGGGCGGAGTCCTGCCCACCCTCGGGGAAGACGGTGAGTATGGCGTTGACCTCAATGTCGCCCGGCTGCACGGGGCGCCCATCCACGTCGACCAACCGGGTGCCCGGCGGCCACGGCGTGGCGGTGAGGGAGTTGTGGGGACGATCGCCGAGCGAGGCCATCGGGAACAGCGCCGCCACGCCGAACACCCCGCCCACCAGCCCGAGCAGCTTGGCGAGGAACGGCCGGCGCGCCATGGGCTCCATCCCCCGCGCGAACGCCTCCACGACAGCGCGCCGGTCAGCCTCGAACGACACGTCGTGGTGCCCCCGGCTGGCTGTGACCTCCGCGTTGGGCAGCAGGTCTCTCGCCCAGAGCACGAAGCCCACCCCCAGGCCGGCGAAGGCCATGAACAGCAGCCCGCCTTCGACCTGGGGCTGACCTCCGAAGACATAGACCATGGCGAGGCCGATGCCCGCCAGCGCGGGCAGGACGAAGCAGGCCGCCACGTGGAGCTCGGCGCGGCGGGCCTTCTTCGGGTCGTCCTCGTAGCGCCAGTGGGAGTCGTCCTGGTCCTTGGCGACGTCGTCGGGCCACGGATCGGAGGGGTCGATGCCGAAGTGACGCGGGTCTGGCTCGGGCGCAGCCGCCGGCTCGGCCCGCAGGGCTCGCGGGGCGTCTTCGGTAGTGGTCATCCGCGGTTTCCGATCATCCGGGAGGCGAACAACAGCAGCCCCAATCCTATGACGATCCCGATGAATCCCTCGGTCACCGGCCCGAAGTGCCCGAGCCCTAGGCCACCTTGGTTACCGTGGGACTTGAGGAACTGCACGTACTGGGCAATGGCCGAGACCTGCTGGTCGCTCAGCTGGTTGGTGCCGAATATGGGCATGGGCTTGGGGCCAACCCGCACCGCCTCGGCCAGCTGGACGGCGTTGGCGTCTGTCAGCGAGGGCACGATGTTGCCCTTGGAGAGGATGCCGCCGGAGGTGGCCGAGTGGTGGCACTGGGCACAGTTGAGGCTGTAGAGCGCCTGGCCCTCCGACAGGGTGACGCAGCTGGGCGGGGACTCTGGAGCCGCCGCGCCCGGCGGGGGGCCGGAGCTGGCCTGCGACGGCGGGCACAGCGGGGCGATGGTGGAGATGGTGGGGCCGGGCTTGCCGGTACCGTTGATCACCGGCAGCGCGTTTATGTACGCGACGAGCTGGCGGATCTGCTGGGCGTCGAAGTAGGGCCGGTGCCTGAGCGCCTCGTCATGGGGGTTGTTGAGAGGCATGCGCCCGGTGCTCAGGTAGAAGTCGGCGGCGGCTGCTCCCACGTCGATCAGCTCGGGGGAGCCGTTCGAACCGCCGTTGCCCGCCACGCCGTGGCAGCTCTGGCAGTGCTCTGTAAAGAGCGTCTGACCGGCGGCGATGTCAGCGGGGTCGTTGCTCACCGCTCCCGCCGAGCCGTGGGCAACCCCGCCGGTGAGCATCAGCACGGAGAAGGCCAACAGGCCCAGCGCCAGCACCGCCAACGGCCCCGCCAGCCGGCGCCGGCGCGAGCCGAGGGGGGCGCCGGGCGCAGCTGGGCCCCTTCCGGCGGTGGCGGGGGCGGCGCTCACTTGATCACGAATATGGCCGCGAAGAGGGCGATCCACACCACGTCGACGAAGTGCCAGTAGTAGGAGAGGAACTCGACCGATGGGGCCGTGCGGGGCCCGAAGTGCTTGGAGGCCTTGGCCCGCACACCCATCAGGATCATGCCGAACAGACCGCCCATCACGTGGAGGGCGTGAAACCCCGTCAGCACGTAGAACGCCGAGCCATAGGCGTTCGAGTCAACGGCGAAGTTGCGCCCCGCCCAGTCCGACGCCTGCATCCCGACGAACAGGCCGCCCAGCACGAACGTGAGCACGAGCCACGCCAGGAACCCGTTGAGGTCCCCGCGAATAGTCCGGTGCACCGCCATCTGCATCGTGCCCGAGGACAGCAGGAGGAACAGCGTCGCCACGCCCACCGAGGTGACGTCGAGGTTCGACCCCGCCGGCGGCCAGGGGTGGGTCGCGGCACGGAGGGTGAAGTAGGCCGCGAACAGGCCACTGAAGAACATGAGCTCCGAGGACAGCCAGACGATGACGCCCACATTGAGCAACGCCGGTCGGTAGGCCGCTGGGTCCACCGGCCGCAGGACCGGGGCCGCCGGCTCTCCTGTCGAAGAGATCGCAGTCACTTCGCTATTTCTCCACAACCGGCGCCCGCGAACCCAAAACAGCCGCCCGGGGTGTGGCTCCTAGATCGCCGGCAGTAGCGTCGCGGACGATGCTCCTGGCGCTGTCGATCACCCCGATGGACCTGGTCACCAAGGCCAGCTTCGAGGCGATGCCGGCCGTCGGGGTGGCGATGGGGACGGTGGCCTACCTGGCCGGGGTGCGCCGCCTGGTCCGCAGAGGGCGGCATTGGCCAGTCACTCGCACGCTCAGCTTCCTTTCCGGGATGGCCCTGATCGCGTTCGCCCTCCTGTCGGGACTGGCGTCATACGACGCCACCAACTTCACGATCCACGTGATCCAGCACATGCTCATCGGGATGCTGGCGCCGGTGCTCCTGGCGCTGTCGGCGCCGGTGACCCTGGCGATCCAGGCCAGCGATCGCCGCACCCAGAGGGCAATCTTGAAGCTGGTCCACAGCGCACCGGCCAAGGTGGCGTCGAACCCGGTCGTGACCTGGGCCCTCTTCGGCGGCTCCTTGTTCGCCCTTTACTTCACCGGCCTTTATGCCTACAGCCTCGAGCACCCCTTGGTCCACGACCTCGTCCACCTCCATTTCATCGCGACGGGCTGTCTGTTCTACTGGCCGGTGCTCGGCATCGACCCGATCCCCCACCGGATGCACCACGGGTTCCGGATCGTGTACCTGATGATGGCGCTGCCTTTCCACACCGTCTTGGGCATGGGACTGATCAGCGCGGACCGCACCATCGCACCGGGAATCTCCATCCAGGACCTCCGCACCGGCGGCGGCTTGATGTGGGCAGGTGGTGAAATGATCGGCCTCATCGCAAGCATCGCCGTGCTGATCCAATGGCTGCGCGTCGAGGAGAGGGCGATGCGGCGCTCGGACCGCTCAACGGAGCAGGACGCGCTGTCCCAGGCCGCCGCGTGGCGGGCCACCGGGCGCGGACGTCCGAGCTCGGCGGCCCCGCCTCTAGCGCCATGATCACCCTCGCCGAAGTGGAAGCTGTCCGGCGGCGGATCGCCTCGGTCCTGCGGGCGACCCCGGTGGACCGCTCCGACTCGCTCAGCCGCCTGGCGGGGCGCGCGGTGGTGTTGAAGCCGGAACACCAACAAAGAACCGGCTCGTTCAAGATCCGAGGGGCCTACAACCGGATAGTGCAGCTGCCCGCCGGCGTGGACGTGGTGGCGGCCTCCGCCGGCAACCACGCGCAAGGCGTGGCGCTGGCCGCTTCGCTGACCGGGCGGCAGGCGACCATCTACATGCCCCACGGGGCGGCTCTACCCAAAGCGGAGGCGACCCGCGCCTACGGAGCGACCGTGGTCCTCGGAGGATCGACCGTGGACGAGTGCATCACCTCCGCGGAGCAGTTCGCCGCTGCCACCGGTGCGGTGTACGTCCCGCCCTTCGACAGTCCCGATGTCATCGCCGGGCAGGGGACCATCGGCCTCGAGCTGGCCGAGGAGGCCCCCGACGCCGACGTGGTTGTCGTGCCGGTTGGCGGCGGAGGGCTGCTCGCCGGCGTGGCCACGGCCCTGGCTCACACGCGGCGCTCGGTGCGGGTGGTGGGGGTGGAGGCCTCCGGAGCCCCGACACTCAAGGCCGCGTTGAGCGCGGGGCACCCCGTCGTGCTCGACCGCCTCGCCACAATGGCCGACGGGATAGCCGTCAGGGCGTGCAGCGAGCTGACCCTTTCACATGCCCAGGCCTACGTGGACGACGTTGTCACCGTCGAGGAGGAGGAGATCAGCCAGGCCATGCTCCTTCTTGTCGAGCGGGCCAAGGCCATCGTCGAGCCCTCGGGGGCCGCCTCCCTCGCTGCCATCCTGGCCGGCAAGGTCCCCGGCACCGGCCCCGCCGTGGCCCTCCTGTCGGGTGGCAACGTGGACCCGCTGCTTTTGACCAAGCTCATCGACCACGGGCTGAGCGCCGCTGGGCGCTACCTCGTGCTGCGGGTGGTCATGGACGACCGCCCCGGCGCGCTCGCTGGCCTGACGGCGGAGCTGGCGCGCCTTGGCCTCAACGTCCTCGACGTCGAGCACCACCGCAGCGGCAGGGCTCTCGGGCTGGCCGAAGTGGAGGTCCAGCTCACCGTGGAGACCCGCGACGCGGCTCACCACGCGCTGGTCATCGACGCCCTGGCCGCCGCCGGCTACCGGGCGGAGCGGGTGGGCTGAGCCGCCCCCTCGCTCGGGTAGCTCACCTCCCACAGGCACAACCCGTGCGCCGGGGCGGGCGACGCCGCGGCCGCCCGGTCGCGCGCCGCGATGATCAAGGTCATATCACCCGCCCGCCGCCGCCCCGCGCCCATCTCCACCATCGTCCCCACGACCGAACGCACCATCTGGTGGCAGAACGACGACGCCTCGATGTCGAAGCGCAACAACCCATCGCCGAGGTCGGCCCAGCGCGCGTCGCGCACCCGCCGGACAAGCGAGGCCGCCTGGCCCTCCGAGCCCGCCGGCGGGCGCCGGCAGAACGACGAGAAGTCGTGCTCGCCGTGGAGGGGGTCACAGGCCAGCTGCATGGAACGCAGGTTGAGCGCCGTGGGCACGTGCCACGCCGTGGCGGCAAGAAGGGGGTCCGCCTCGGGCCGGTTGACGACGCTGTAGCGGTAGCGCCTGCCGGTGGCCGAGCGGCGGGCGTCG
>JBPCRR010000184.1:0-5107 GCA_050996645.1 Acidimicrobiales bacterium
GGCGTAGATCCCTCCGAGGCTCCAGCCGACGAGGCTGATGGGTTGGTTCGAGTGCAACCTCCGTAGACCGTCTAGGCGCTGGAGCAGTCCCTCCAGGATTCGCGGGGTGGGACCGAGGTTGATCCCCAGTCGCCAGCCGTGCACCTGGTAGCCCTTTTCGCGCAACCAACCTCGCAGCAGCCTCGTGGAGTTGTCGTCGGCGGTGAAGCCAGGCAGCACCAGCACCGGGTGGCCGTCGCCGACAGGAAGGTGGGCAAGCAGCCGGCGAAGGGCAGCGGTGGTCCCGAGCTCGAGCAACGCCCTCGGCATCTCGGCCGCGAGCAACGTGGTCGATGGCCGGACGGAGCCGGGGAGCTGCGAAGTCATCCCACCAGCCTGCCGCTGGCCCCCTCCGCCAGGCCAATCACGCGGGCGGGAGCGGTCTTTTTCGGGCGCGCTCACCGGTCAAGGGCCTCCCCGGAGTCGCCGCCCTCGGGGATCGGCCGGCCGGAGTCGCGCCACTGCACTGCGGCGTGGAAGCCTTCTTCGGCGGCCAGCCGCTGGAACCAGCGTCCTTCGGGCGAGTGGCGGGTGATCCCGTCGAAGAGGGTGGCCAGGATCTGAGTGCCGTGCAGGCCCATGTTGTCATAAGCCTGGTTGATCATCAGCTTCTGCATGACCAGCTGGTTGACCGGGACTCCCGCGATGCGGTCGGCGAGCTGCTCCACCCGTTCGTCCAGCCTCTTCGGGTCCACGGCTTCGAGGACCAGCCCCCATTCGGCCGCCTGCTCACCCGTGATGACGTCGCCTGTGAGCAGCATTCGCTTGGCGCGCTCGGCGCCAAGGCGGTAGACCCACATGGCGGTCGTCGGGCATCCCCAGACCCGCGCCGGCATGTAGCCGATCAGGGCGTCTTTCGCCATCACCACCAGGTCGCAGCACAGCGCGATGTCGCTGCCGCCCGCCACCGCGTAGCCCTGGACCTTGCAGATGGTCGGCTTGAGGGACCGCCACAGGCTCGTGAAGTCGTCGGTGTTCGCCTTCATCCCGCGGTAGTCCTTGATTGGGTCCCACACTTCGCCCTGGGTCCCGACTCCCTGCTCGGCGAAGGCCTTCAAGTCGTAGCCGCTGCAGAATGCCCGGCCCTCGCCGGCGAGGATGATCACGTGGACCCCGGGGTCGTCGTTCGCCACCCCGACCGCCCGGCTGATCTCGCCCGGCATCCGGGCGTCGATGGCGTTCAGGCGCTCGGGCCGGTTCAAGGTGATGCGGGCGACCCGCCCGGAGGTCTCGTAGCGCAGCGCGCTGAAGCCTGGACCCGAGGCGGCTGAGGCCTTCATCGCCTCGGCTCGCGTCCTGGAACGGTCCCGTCCCACTCCTCGACGGGCGGGCAGTTCCATATCCAGTCCTTCGCCGGCGGCCGAGACCCAAGCGGCGCGCGCCCGTTGGCCCACAGCAGCACTCCCCACGGGTCCGCGGCCGTCTCCTCCCGGGGAGCCCACGGAAACAGCCGCTCGACCGCCGGCCGGCACAGTTCTGGTGGTGGCGAGAAGTCCAAGGAGAGCCCGGCCGCGACGTCCGCACCGTGGACGAGCAGCTCGTCAGCGCCCATCGCGGCGAACCCGCAGGCGTCGGAGATCCCAAAGGCGTGCCAGGCCCGCACGCCGGGGCCTGCGCCGGCGGTCACTGAGCCGACAACCGCCGCAGCGGAGGTGGTGGCGTCGAGGAGGATCTCGGGCGAGGCGGTGGGGTCCATCTCGGCCACCTCGATGTCGCCCGTTGCCTGCCGGGCAACGAGCGCGGCGTACCAGTTGCAGGCGTCCAGAGCGTGGGCGAGGGTCCTGCGACAGGACCACTCCAGCTGACCGGCCGGTGCCTCCCAGGCCTCCGGGCGGGCGGCGGCTGTCGAAAGGACGCCGACCACGTAGTGGGCCGCGGCGACCACGTCGGCTCCTTTGGTGGGAGCAGTCAATTCGCTCTCCTCCTCGGTCTCTCGCCGCCGATCTGTCGTCCGACACCGGCTACGGTCGCGGACGTTATTCGCTGGCTGGCGCCCTTGCACCTTGGTGCATTGGAGCCCCCGGTGGCCCTCCCCCATGGTGGCCGGTATGCCCGCGGGGGCTGCTGCTCCTGGCGATTCACATAGAGCGAGCAGTTGGTCCCCCCCGACTTGGCGTAGGTAGATCGGCGGCCAGCTCCTCAGCCGCGCGCAGGCCCGAGTCGACTGCGCCCTCCATGTAGCCCGGCCACCGCGTGGCGGTCTCGCTTCCCGCCCAGTGAAGCGGTCCAATCGGGGCGCGCAGCGCCGGCCCGAACTGGGTCCACACACCCGGGGGCATGTGGGCCCCGTAGCAACCTCGGGTCCACGGCTCGGCCGACCAGTCGAGCTCGAGCCATCCGCTGGCGCGGCGGGCCTGGTCGCCAAACAGGCGTGCGAGGGCTTCTAGGACCGACTGCTTTCGCTCGTCGGCTGGGAGCCTGGCGAGCCGGCGGGCGTGCCCGGCCTCGACAAACGCGAGCAGGACGCCGGGAGTCCCGCCCGGCGGTGTGTTGTCGTACGTGGCAGTCACCGGGCCGATGTCGGATGCCGCCTGGCCGGACAGTCCGTCGAGGCGCCAGAAGGGAGTGGGGTAAACGGCCATGCACTTGATGACGCTGCCATGCGGCATACGCTGGGTGAGCTGGTCCCGGTCGGCGGGCAGCGCCGGGCGGTAGTCGATCCTCCCTGCCAGCACCGGGGGCACGGCGAGCACCGCACGTGCCGCCGTCACGGTCACGCCCCCGGCGTGGGCGACCACCTTGTCAGGCGCCCAGTCGAGGCGGTGGACCGGGGAACCCAGGTGGACGCGATCGCCAAGCTCATCGGCCATCCGTTGGCTGATCAGCTGCGACCCGCCGACCACGCGGTCTTGCTGGGCGCCGCCCTTGGTGTCGGTCAAGGCTGAGAAGCCACCAGCGGCGTGAATGTAGAACAGCAGATGCAGCAGAGACATGCTGTCAGGTTCCGTGGCGAACACCCCCTCCACGAACAACCGCAGGAAGGTTTCTCCCACGGCCGTGCGCGCCGCTCGACGGGTCCACCCGGCTACGGTCACCGCGTCCCAACCCAACGCCTTGGGCCCCTCCCATGGTGTGTCCACGGGCACCTGGCGGGCCATCCGGCCGAGTCGCATCCACAACTGACCGGCGTCGAGCAGGGCGAGCGGGTTCAGCCGGGGAGCCCTTCCCGAGTAGGTCATCCGCCGGCCGGCGATCTCCAGCACGTGCCCGCCTTCGTCGTAGGTGGGAAAGGTTTGCAGCCCGAGGTCGCCTATCAGGGCGAGCACCCGGTGCTGGCCTGGCCCCACGAACTGGCCCCCGAGCTCTACGGCGGTACCGTCACCGACAGCAGCGTTCAGGGTACGGCCTCCCACCCTGTCCCGGGCTTCGAGCACTTGGACCGACCGGCCGCCGCGAGCCAACTGACGTGCGGCTGTCAGGCCGGCCAGACCCGCGCCGATCACCACCACGTCGCAGTCGAGCGGCGGTGGGACGATCCGGCTCACGGATGGCTCGGCCCGGGCCCGGTTATCGACAGTCGTCGCCGTGCAGTCATCGCCGTTCCCGGGATCCAAAACGGCGCAGACCCCACCTCATGGGCGCGCCGGCTACCGCGTACATGGGCCCGAACACGCCGAATCGGCGCGGCGCGGTGCGCCGGCTGCGGCCGCCTTCCACGACATCGACGATGGCGTCCGCCACAACAGATGCTGGATACAGCTTCCCGTCGTAGCTCTGCGGGCCGTGCCCCCAGATCTCGGTGTCGATGGGGCCGGGACTGACGACCGCCACGTGAATGCCGCGGTCGTGGAGGTCGACTCCGACGCCGTCGGACCACAGGGACAGGGCCGCCTTGCTTGCACCGTAGGCGGCCTCACGTGGATTGGGCAGGTAACCGGCGACCGAGGTGACCGACACCACGGTCCCGCCTCCCGCGGCGATCATGGTGGGCAGGACAGCCAATGTGAGACGGACGGCGCCGAAGAAGTTGACGGCGAACACCCTCTCGATCTCCTCGAAGGTCGTCTCGGCGGCGTCCTTGTGGAGGTCGATGCCGGCGTTGTTGACCAAGACGTCGATCGACCGGAATCTGTCGAGGGCAGACCTAACGACCCGCTCGGCCGACTCGGGGTCGGCCACGTCGGCGGTAACGGCGAGGGCCTCAGGCCCGCACGCTTTCACGGTCTCTTCCAGGCGATCCATCCGGCGCGCCACGGCCACCACACTCGCCCCCCGTTTGGCCATGGCGGTGGCGGTCGCCGCACCGATGCCCGACGACGCCCCCGTGACAATCACCACTTTGCCCTCGAGGGTCGTGCTCCGAACCTTCAACCGCGGTGCCATGACGAAACGTTACTCACCATCAGCAAGGAACAACATGAGAAGCCCAGTGTGTCAGGAACCCGGTAGCCCGCGGCGAGATCCCAGGTCACAGGGGTGGTGACGGTGAGTCGGCCTGTAGGCGGGATTCTGTCCACCGGTCCGTTGCCGGGTTCCGGATGGGTGGCCATCCGTCTGTGCGGTCTACCTGGGGACATCGGCCGAGCAAGCCGTCCCACGCTTGACCTTGCTCCGGGTGGGGTTTGCCGAGCCACCCGGGTCACCCCGGGTGCTGGTGCGCTCTTGCCGCACCGTTTCACCCTTGCCTGTGGCTCCCGCTAGGGGGCCCATCGGCGGTCTGTTCTCTGTGGCACTTTCCTGCGAGTCACCTCGACTGGCTGCTAGCCAGCACCCTGCTCTGTGGAGTCCCGACCTTCCTCGACCGGGTCTGGCTCGAAAAACGAGCCAACCCGACCGCGACCACCCGGCCGGCTCACCGTCGTCGCCGATGCTAGCGCGACGGTGTCCCTAGTTGAGCACCCTCGCCGTGGCGCGCCGGCCCGGCTGCTTGACGACCTCGATGGCGTTGGGGAGCTGCTCTTTGATGCTGGCGTCGTGGGTCACGACCAGCACCTGGCGAAAGCGGCCGCGCAGCCGCTCGAGCGCGAGCAGCATTCGGCTCTTGCGGTCCTCGTCGAGGGGACCGAACACATCGTCGAGCACGAGCAGGCCAACTGTCCCGCCGGACTGGGACCTCACGTGCTCGCTG
>JBPCRR010000198.1:0-4326 GCA_050996645.1 Acidimicrobiales bacterium
CCGCCAGCACTACACCATCTCCAAAATCGGCTGCTGGGTCGCTCTCGACCGAGCCGCTCATCTCGCCGAAACCGGCCAAATTCCCGACCTGCACATCGAGCGTTGGCGCTCCGGCGCCGAGGAAATCCACGCCTGGACCAACACCCACTGCTGGTCCGAGGCCAAAGAGGCGTACACCTTCTACGCCGGAACCGACGATCTCGATGCCGCCGTACTCCTGGCCGGGCGCACCGGCTTCGACCGCGGCCCCCGACTGGCATCGACCATCGCAGCCGTCGCCGCAGAACTGGGGCGTGGACCGCTCATCTACCGCTACAGCGGCATGGATCACGAAGAGGGCGCATTCGTTGCGTGCAGCTTCTGGATGGTCGACGCCCTGGTTCGGACCGGCCAGACCGAACGGGCCCGCCAACTCATGCACGACACCGTCGCGCTGGCCAACGGCGTCGGGTTGCTGTCCGAACAGATCGACCCGGGCACCGGCGCCTTCCTGGGCAACCTGCCTCAGGGCCTCTCGCACCTTGCGCTGATCAACGCCGCGTTTGCCCTCCAGCGAGCCGGCGACCAGTCGCGGAACCCAGAACTCGAAGGGACCTTCCATTGACCTCCTCTTCGCCTCGCCCCTCGCAAACCGGTCCGCTGATAGGTGTGGTACGTCTCGCCTGGGCCGCCCTGCTGCTCGCCGCGCCGGCGAGAATCCTCGATGCTATCGGCGGCCCGGTTGACCCAACCTCGGTGACCGTCGCCCGGATCCTCGGCGCCCGCCACGCCATCCAGGGCATGGTTGAGGTCGCCACATGGCCACAGTGGCGACGCCCCGGCTCCTTGGTCGACGCCGCCCACAGCCTCACCGCAGCCGGCCTCGGTGTCAGCGCGGCTCGCTGGCGGCGAATTGGCCTGGCCGACAGCGTCATCGCCGCAGCGTTTGCGGTCGCAGGGCTGGCGGGACGGCAGCCCGCTGAGGGAATCCTCAGATCAAATTCAAATTCCCAACCAACGTCGAATCGCTGAACAACACCCGAGTCAAAGGAAGGCTGAAGAGATGAGTGAGACAGTTGCCGATTTCGTGTTGTCCCGGTTGCGTGACTGGGGAATCAAGCAAGTCTTCGGTTACCCCGGCGACGGCATCAACGGCATGCTGGCGGCGTGGGGCCGGGCTGGCAACGAACCGAAGTTTGTTCAGGCCCGCCACGAGGAGATGGCGGCGTTCGAAGCCGTTGGCTACGCCAAGTTCTCCGGTGAGGTCGGCGTGTGCGCAGCGACGTCAGGACCGGGAGCCGTTCATCTGCTCAACGGTCTCTACGACGCCAAGTTGGACCACGTCCCGGTGGTCGCCATCGTCGGCCAAACCTCTCGCTCTGCGATGGGTGGCTCCTACCAGCAGGAGATTGACCTGGTATCGCTGTTCAAAGACTGCTGTCATCAGTTTGTCGAGATGGGAACGGTGCCCGAGCAGTTCCCGAACCTGATCGATCGGGCCATCCGGGTGGCGACAGCAACCCACAGTCCGACCTGTGTCGTCATCCCTTCCGACGTCCAAGGGCTCACCTATGAGCCACCCGGCCACGCCTTCAAGATGGTGCCCTCCAGTGTCGGCACCGACTGGCCGACCCCGGTGGCCGGCGACGGGCCGATCGCCAAGGCCGCCGAGATCCTCAACGCCGGGAAGAAGGTGGCGATCCTGGTCGGCCAAGGGGCCCGTGGTGCCCGGGCTGAAATCGTCGAGGTCGCCGATCTTCTCGGTGCCGGGGTGGCCAAGGCACTCCTCGGCAAAGATGTCCTCGCCGACGACCTTCCATTCGTCACCGGGTCAATCGGTCTGCTCGGCACCCGACCCAGCTACGAGATGATGATGGACTGCGACACGATCCTCACTGTCGGCTCCAATTTTCCCTACACCCAGTTCATGCCGAAACTGGATCAGGCCCGCGGCATTCAGATCGACCGAGACGGTTCCTTCATCGGGATGCGGTACCCCTACGAACTGAACATCGTCGCCGATGCCGCTTCCGTCCTGCGGGCGCTCATACCCAAGCTCGAACGCAAGACCGACCGCTCGTGGCGCGACACGATCGAGCATAACGTGTCGCGCTGGTGGGACATCATGCAACGTCAGGCCATGACCCCCTCCGACCTGCCTGGAGTCGTAAACCCGCAACGGCTGTTGTGGGAGCTGAGTGAGCAACTACCTAGCAACGCCATCGTCGCGGCCGACTCGGGCTCCTCGGCCAACTGGTACGCCCGTGACCTCCGCTTTCGAGGGGACGTGAGAGGGTCGCTCTCGGGGACACTGGCAACCATGGGTCCGGGGGTGCCATATGTGATAGGCGCCAAGTTCGCCCACCCGGACCGACCGGCCATCGCCATCGTCGGCGACGGGGCCATGCAGATGAACGGCATGGCCGAACTTCTGACCGTCGGCCGGTACTGGAACGAGTGGTCCGACCCTCGGCTTATCGTGGCGGTGCTGCACAACAACGACCTGAACCAGGTCACCTGGGAGATGCGGGCCATGGAAGGCGCCCCGAAGTTCGTCGAGTCCCAGTCCCTGCCCGACTACTCGTACGCGGCATTCGCGTCGACTGTCGGGCTCAACGCCATCGAGGTCACCGATCCCGACCAGATCGCCGACGCCTGGCGCCAGGCGCTGAGCGCCGACCGGCCGACTGTCCTTGACGTTCACACCGACCCCAATGTGCCACCAATCCCGCCGCATGCGACCTTCGAGCAGATGAAGGACGTGGCGACTGCGATGCTCCACGGCGACGAGGACGCTCGAGCGGTGATCACCACCGGCATCAAACAGAAGGTGCAGGAATTTCTGCCCGGCCGGAAGGAGCAGTGATGCAACTCCGCAAGAGGTCGTCGACCGCGACGACCGTGATCCCGGCTACCCGGCGAGTGGCCGCTCGTGCCCTCCACGATGTGCGTACCGGTCGCTTCGAACGGAGCCTGGCGGGACTCGCCGCAGCCGGCGCGATCGTGACGACCGGCGAGATCTACACCTCCCATGACAGTGCCAGCTTCGGGAACAAGATGATGTGGTGGCCGATAGTGATTGTCCCCACTCTGCTTCCCGCCGGGATCGCCGCCGTGTTCAGCCGGCGGGCTGCCAAGACGGTGTTGCCCGTAGCTTCGCTTCTCGTCGTCGCCAACGGCGCCCAAGGCACCTACCTCCATCTCAGAGGCATACAACGCAAACCGGGCGGCCTCGGGAACTTCCGCTACAACGTGGAAATGGGCCCGCCGGCGTTCGCTCCGGCCCTGGCCAGCCTGGTCGGAGGTATGGGCTTGTTGGCCTCCCTGCTGCGTCGGGAGGGGCACTGAATGCCGTTCCGTAACCCGTCGGCCAAGGCGGTCACCCCGGGCGGCAAGGGGCGCTTCCCGGGCTTCGACGTGCTCGACGAGGTCGACCGGTGGGACGACATCACCGCCGGCTTCGTCCTTGCTCGTCTGGACCCGCAACCCGAGGTGTCGTTCTTCAGCGTCGCCGAACAGGCCACCGCTGACGCCCTCTTCGATCAGCTCTTGGGGCAGGACACCGACCCGAAAGTGCCGGTGCTGCTCCTCGTCGACCGCCGTCTCGCGCTCGGCCAGACCGACGGCTGGCGCTACGACGACATGCCCGAGGACGGCCAGGCGTGGCGCCAGACACTGGCCGCCCTCGACGATGACGCCCAGCTCAGTCATGGCGAGCGCTTCCACCGTCTGACGTGGGAGCAGCAAGGCGCACTGGTACAGGCCGTCTACGACGCGGACACGTGGCACGGACTCCCCGCGGCGAGGGTCTGGAGCCTGTGGACTCGCTACACCAGCACCGCCTTCTACTCCCACCCGTGGGCGTGGAACGAGATCGGCTTCGGGGGCCCGGCCTATCCTCGGGGCTACAAGGCCCTCGGCGTCAACAAGAAGGAAAACTGGGAGGTCTCCGACCATCACAGTGCCGACCCCGTCGCCTTCGCCGAGCGTGTCGAGCGCGCCAAGCGACGTCACGCCCGCACCGCCGGCACAGACCGGAACGCCTCGTGACCCGATTCAGCGACAGATCGATCAGGGCCAGGAACGAATCAGCGTGGCTGATTCCCCAAGGCGATGACCGCACGAACCATCGGCTTCGAGCCGACATGCGCCGCTTCGCCGACGACGACGAAGTCGACACTGTCATCGTCGGCTGCGGGGCCGGGGGAGCGACGTTGATGCAACGTCTGGCCCGGGCGGGGTGGAGCGTCATCGGGCTCGAGGCCGGCCCGTTCTGGGACCCTGACGCGGATTGGGTCAGTGACGAGGCCGGCTCGCATCGCCTGTACTGGACCGAGCCCCGGGTGA